>NZ_JBEYER010000027.1:0-73551 GCF_040634005.1 Micromonospora sp. NPDC007271 | reverse complement strand
ACGTGGTCGCCCCGGTCGGGCGGGCTGGTGATCACCCGGTCAGCGAACTCTGGGTCGCCGCCGCCGACGGGACCGGGTCTCCGCGACGATTGACTTCGGGTGAGGCGTGCGATTCAGCGCCGCGGTGGGCCGAGGATTCGCTGTTGATCTATTTTCTCTCCGACCGGACCGAGCGTGGCACGGCGCAACTGCACCGGGTGGGGCTCGTCGACGGTGTTGTGCAGGCGGTCACGTGCTGGGCCGGTGGGGTGTCCGGGCACCTCCCACTAGCCGATCCGGACCTGGTCGTGGTGATCGCGGCCGATAAACCGTCCGCCGAGGACGAACGCCGGGTGAGGGAGCGTGACGACGCTCGGGTGTGGGGTGAACGCGTACGCCCGGACCGGCTGCGGCTGCTCGACGTACGGAGCCGGGAGGTCCGGACACCGGATGCGTTCGGTGATCGCCATGTCGTCGAGGTGGCCCAGCGGCCCGGCGATGGAATCCTGGCGGTACTGACCTGGTCGACCCCTGACGTGGACCCGGGCCTGGTGGAGCCCGGTCTCCACCTCCTCGATCCGGACAGCGGCGTGATGCGGGACCTCGGCCCGGCCGCAGCGTGCGCGTCGTCGCTCGTCTGGTGGCCCGCCGTCGACGGCTGGCACTTGGCGTATGTCGCGAAGACTCCGCCCGCTCTGGTGGGCGGACACGCGGTTCTCGATGTCGCCGTACCAGTGAGCGGGCCGGTGGGCGAGCACCGTAACCTGTCCGCCGGCACGACCGTCTGCCCGAGCAACCTGGTTCAGGTCGACACCGGGCCCCCGCTGGCGCTGGTCGCCGACGGGCTCGATACCGCGATCTACCGGCTCGATCCGGCCGGGCCCAGCCTCGTCGAGGTGTCCCGGGTCGACGGCCTCGCGACGTCGTTGACCACGAACCGGCACGGTGAAGCCGTCGCGGCGGTGGTCAGCTCGTCCTACCAGCCCGGGAACGTCCACGCCGGCCCCACGAGCGGGCCGCTGACGAGGCTGACCGATCTCAGGCCCGAACTCCGCGACATCCGGTGGGGTGTCCAGGAACGCCTGTCGTACGAGGCATCCGACGGGCTGGCCCTGGACGGCCTGCTGATCCTGCCCGCCGGCCGGTCCCACGAGGACGGGCCGTTTCCGCTGGTGACACTCGTTCACGGCGGCCCGTACGAACGGCACGCCGACCGGCTCATGCTCGGCTGGCACCCGTCAGGTCAGTGGCTGGCGGCTGCGGGCTACGCCGTGTTTCTGCCGAACCCGCGCGGCGGCCAAGGGCACGGCCACGACTTCGCGGTGCGCGTCGCCGGCGCGGTCGGCCTGGACGAGTGGACCGACATCTGCGCCGGCATCGACCTGCTCATCGCCGACGGCGTCGCCGACCCCGACCGGCTGGGCATCGGCGGCTGGAGCCACGGCGGCTTCATGGCCGCCTGGGCGATCGGGCAGACCGACCGGTTCAAGGCCGCCGTGATGGGCGCCGGAATCAGCGACTGGGGAATGCTCGCCGCAACCGGAGAACAGGGGCCGTTCGAGGCTGCCCTCGGCGGTAGCAGCGGCTGGGAAGGACCGGGTCCACACCGCCACGACCGGCTCAGCCCGATCTCGTACGCCTCCAAGGTCCGCACGCCGGTCCTGATTCTGCACGGCGAGTACGACACCAACGTTCCGGTATCACAGGCGGAGTTCTTCCACCGCGCGCTACGCAGGTTCGGAGTCGAGCACAAGTACGTCGTCTATCCCCGGGAAAACCACGCGATCCGCGAACGCAACCACCAGCTCGACGTGCTCCGCCGCACCCGCGCATGGTTCGACCGGTGGCTCGGATAACCCAACGTCCGACCGCCACGACCGCTACGGCCGAGCGGCAGGCCAGACCACCTACTCCAGCTTAGAACCCCCGCTCCCGGCGACGTCTTGACACAGAGGGGAGCCAAATCCGCATCACCGCGCACGGGTTCTACCAGCGGCTCGGCTACGTCGACGTCCCACCAGCGAAACGGCGTTCGGCTTCACCTACATCCTCCGCAAGCCCCGGCCCTGATGCGTCAGCCCGGCAGGTAGCGGGCGAGGCGAAAAGGCTGGACAGGCAGCCTCGACCTGCGACTCGTCCGTCCGGCCCGGCCGCCGCAGGACCACCATCGTCGGTCACCGAGCCCACTCATCGGCTAAGACCGAGCGTCACGCGACGCAGAACTCGTTGCCCTCGGGATCCTGCATGACGACGTGTCCCAAGGTGTCGCCGGACCACTCCTCGCGGAGCACTGTCGCACCGGCAGCTACCAGTTCGGGCACCTTCTGCTGGTCAGTCGTGCACGCTCGGCCATGTTCCAGGGGCAGTTGGGTCGGTCCGGGCTCGTCCGGGTCCGCTCGCTCCGGTGGCTCCGGGCATGGCTCCCAAGCCAGGCCATGTGATCCGTGGCCTCGGCGGTGTCCTCCGGAACGGTCTGCCTGCGGCACGTGCGGAGTGCTTGACAGACAACCCACAGGAACAGCCACGCCCAATGGCACACAACGGAGTGGAACCACTACCGACGGCAATGGCTCCACTCCGTTGTCAATGTGCCTCGCACCCCGGCGGCCGCTGACCCCGAGTCGAGGCATCCTGCCACCGCGCATGCCCTCCCGTGCGCGCGCTGGCCTTCCGGTTCACAGGCGTCACACGATGGAGATCGACCGCACCTGGGTGTTGCCCTTGGTGTCGACGTATACCTTGTAACCGCCGACGGTGTAAGTGCCGGCAGCGTTGTTGTCGATGGTGAACGTGGCCGTCACCGGAGACTCGCTGCCGTCGACGTGGGTCTGCTTCACCGTGACGGTCAACTCGTTCGTGTTGCCCTTCAACTTCTTCACCACCGCCGACGGCTTCGCATCGATGACCGCGTTGGCGACTGTCACGTAGACCGCGTCGGGTGAAGAGAACTCCGCGTTCTTCTGCCCGTCACCGAACACGAAGAAGCCCCGCTGTTCGATGGCCCCGCGCCCGGGGAACGGATCCGGGTTCGAGGCCAGGTACGTCGGGTTGACCGTGTACAGGTCCGTCTTGGAATCCGCGAGCTTGGCCTGCACCCCGGTGTACGGGGCATCGGTGATCGCGAGGTTGACCGACAGGTAGATGGCGTCGGGGTTGTTGGCCGAAATGCGCGAGGAGAAGTACTTGTCCGCACTCTGCCCCGCAGGAACGGCCAGCGGCACAACCTCGTCGCCGACGAGAACGTTGAACTGGAAGTCGCCGTAGCCGCCGGCGACGAACTTCGCCCAGGCCGCGTCTGACATGTGGTCAGGGCGCTCCACCTTGAACTCCAGGCGCATCGGCGCCACGTACGTGGAGTTCAGGTACTCGGTGTCGGTCAGGGGCAGGTAGACCCCGCCCGGGGCGTGCCCCAGTTCGAAAGCCGACGCCGTCGGGGTCGAGTTGCCGCGCCCGTTCCACATCGGGATGTTGAACGAGGTGGCGCCGAGCAGGGCCTGGTTGCCCAGCTGGCTCGTGCCGACAGCGGCCGACGCGTCCTTGTAGGTTCCGATCGTGACGTCGAGCAGGTCGAGGTCCGCCCGGTCGGCGTTCAGCCCGGGGATGTCTGCCCACATGAACTTGGCACCGGCGGGCCCGGAGTACCGGGCCATTTCCAGCATGCCATCGGCCATGATCTTGGTCATCTGCACTGCCGAGTCGACCTTCATCCGCTCGTTGGCCGTGTGCCACCAGCGCTCGTTACCCGGGATGACGGCGCCGAAGGCGGTCATCTTGTTGCGGAAGCTGCTGGCCAGCGTGCCGCCGGTCGTGCCCTGCGGATAGACCACGTCCCTGAGGCAATATGGATCCGCAAACGCCTCCGGGTTGTGGTTGATCGAGGCTTGGTAGCTCCCGAACTGAAGAGCCGTGAGCGGGTTGTCGTGAGTGACGTACAACCCGGCGCCGACGGGCGAGCCGAGGTTGCCGATGGTGAACCCCTTCGCCTGGAAGGCGGCCGTGACCGCCGCCGTTGCCTGGCCGGAGTCAGCCGCGGTGACGTGCATGCTGCGCACATACATCGGCATGCTGAGGCTGCCGGAGGCGTCCGTGTAGAAGCTCGTCGGGGTCTCCGAATTGATGCCGCCCATGAGGGCAAAGGTCAGGTTCGGCGTGCCGTTGCTCGGGTTGCGCAACAGGCTCGCCGGGATGCCCATGTACTTGCCGATATACGCTTCGCCTTCGACACCGTCACGGAAGAACAGCTCGGCGATGCCGTCGGCGGCTTTCTTCAATTGCATGTCGGCGGCCGTGATTCCCAATGCGCCGAGTCCCTTGGAGAGGAGGAACATTCCCCACACGACGGCATTCTTGCCGTACTGCGGGGTCGGCATCTCCATCGCCACATCGGTGTTGACCTCCAGCGTGAGCGAGTCGCCGGTGATCGTGGTCTGCACCTTGGGCGTGGTGCGGGAAGCAGCCGGGAGCCAACCGTTCGTGGTCGCGGCAGCAGTGATCGCCGCTACGAATCGGTCGCGCTCGGCGGAGCCGGCCCCCGCCACGTCGAGGGTGAAAATGGCCCGCGAGGCGATCTGCGTGGTGCTGCCGTAGGCGATGTCCTTGAGCGTCGGGTCGCCTTCGCGCAGGGTGACGCCGGCTGTGGCGGCCGTCAGCCGGAAGGCCTTGGTGCTGTCTGCGGACAAGCTCATCGACACCGACGGGGTCACCGATCCGGAGTTGCCGACGATGACCGGGAACCGCGAGTCGGAGGTGTAGGCCGCGATCGGGATCTCTTCCCGATTGAGGTTCTTGTAGGCCCAGTTGTCGTAGAAGCTCGGGTTCGAGTTGTACGGGATGGACTGGAAGGTGGCGGTGTTCGTCGTCGAGGGGGTTCCGGGACCGCCGTCTTCGTAGATTCCCATGACGATGCGGATGCGTCGGTCGAGGGGCAACCCCGCCTCGAGCAGCGCCTTGGCCGCGAGCAGCGTCGCCAGCGTCGGGCCGCTGTCGTCCTGGATGCCCGCCCCGTAGACCCAGCCGTCCTGGACATAGGGCGAGTGGTACGCACCAGGAGTGCCGAGGTTGCCATCGGCGTCCCGCCAGCGCGCCAGCTGGGCTGGCGAAACCGAAGCCGTCGGCGAGTCGAGGTGGCTCAACGCCATGACCATCTCCGGGGCGTCCGGGTCACCGATCTCTGCGTAGACGTACTTGTCGGGCTGGCGTTGGACGACCACCGGGAAACCCAGGTCGGTGGCCAGCTTGACCACCCAGGCGAGCTTGGCGACCTTGCGGTCGTACTCGTACTGGTTGGCCGCGGTGTTGCTGACCGGGAAGGGGTACGCCGTCGCGGCCGTGCCGCCTCGGGAGATGGAGTCGTAGCTCGACCCGTCCAGCATCGCCCCGACCAGACTGAGCGGGTCGTAGGTGCCGTCCCCCGCCCGCGCGCTGTTGACGCGTCCAGCCAACGCCTCGACTTCCGCGTGAATCGCGTCCCGCTCGGCGTCGGTCACCGACAGATCGTAGGTGACACTCGGCTGAAAGCCCTCCTTGCCGAAGCTGGCCGCGGACGCGCTGGGCGTGGGCGCAACGGTCGCCGCGAGGGTCGCGGCGAGCAGGACGGAGAAGATGGCCGTCCGTCTGTCTCTCATAGAAGCTCCAGAACAGGGGGGATGACACGGTGGGGAAAGCAGACGACAGCCGCGCCGCCGATGGTCGTCCGGGCGGGTTTTCTTGAGGATGATCTGAGAATTCGGCGGAATCTCACCGGGGGTTGGTGCGGCCGTAGCCGGTAGCCCACCCCGCGTACGGTCTCCACCAGGCCGGCGTGGTCGAGCTTGCCGCGCAGGGCCGCGACGTGGACGTCGAGGGTCTGCCCGGCGTTCCAGGTGGTCTGCCAGATCTCCATCAGCAGCCGGTCCCGGGAGACGACCGTGCCCGCCTGCCGGGCCAACGCCATCAGCAGCTCGAACTCCTTGCGGGTCAGGCTCACCTCGCGGCCGGAGAGCCAGACCCGCCGGGCGTTGAGGTCGACCCGCAGGTCGCCGACCTGCAGCGTCGCCTCGACCCGGGGCGCGCGGGCGCCAAGGTGTGGATGGCCACGCTCGCGGCACTGCGTAACCGCGGGGTCGAGGACGTGTGCATCGTGGCGTGCGACGGGCTCAAGGGTCTGCCCGACGCCATCGGCGAAATCTGGGCCAGGGCCGGCTTCGTAACGAACTCGACGTCGTCCGGCACGCCGACGGCGGCGAGACGCTCGGGCCGCTCGCACCACGTCGCCTCGGGTAGGCGAAGCCGGCGGTCGATCAGCGCCCGCCCCGCAGGTGACACGTAGGCCAGGAACACGCCCAACGCGGACTACACGGGCGAGGGCACGCACTAGTCACTAGCCGGATGGGTCACCCATGTCCCGGGACTTATCTGGGCGGTCTCGGTACCTGCATGATACTGGGGCCGCTGTCACAACGGCGGTTGACAACTGATGACCGTGGACGTGGATGAGTTCTGGCAGCTTGTGGAACGGGCGCGAACGGCGGCGTTCGAGGCAGTGGGCTACGAGTCGTCACGGTCCGGAGAGGCGATGCACGATCGGTTCGGTGGACTCGTACAGCGCCAGATAGTCGGCGAAGAGGGCGTCGTACCGGTCACGGTGCCGGGGGTCCGGCTCGATCGTACGCATCATCGGGTTCCATGTTGCGGTGTCTGATGCCGCTCCGGTCGCGACCGCGGCCAGCATCGCGTCGCCGTACGCCGCCCCGGTCGTCTCCCGGGGAAGCTCCTGCACCAGGCCGGTCACGTCGCTGACGATCTGCGTCCACAGGTCGCCGGTGGTTCCGCCACCGACCGGTACGACCCGCGCCGGCACCGCGCCGGCCTCGCGCATTGCCGCGATGTTGTGTCGCACCCCGTACGCGACTCCCTCCAATGCCGCCCGGTACAGGTGGCCTCGGCCGTGACCGAGGATCAGCCCCGCCACCACGCCCCGCGCCCGGGGGTCGAAGATCGGCGTACGCTCGCCGGCCAGATAGGGCAACATCAGTAGTCCCTCGCTGCCGGGCGCGACCGCGGCCGCCTCAGTGGTCAGGGCGGTGTAGTCCGCGCCGGTCAGGTCGGCCAGCCAGCCGGTGACCGATCCCGCGGTGGCCATCCCGGCGGCGAGGCAGTTCACCCCGGGACGTAGGCCGACGGTGGGCCACAGCCGGCTGCTGGTCAGCGGCCGGTCGGTCATCGCGACCAGGAACATGGTGCTGCCGTACATCAGCATCAGGTCGCCGGGCGAGCGGACGGCGACGCTCTCCGCCTCGGCCCAGGCGTCGATGGTGCCAGCGGTCACGGGCAGACCGGCGGGCAGGCCGGTCTGCCGGGCGGCCTCGGCGGTGACCCGGCCGGCGACCTCATTCGCCCAGCGCAGCGGAGGACGCTGTACGTGCGGAGCGATCTCGTCCCACCAGGCGGCGTCCCAGTCGCCGACCCGCTGGTCGTAGAGCGGGCTCACCTGGCTCGCCGAGTGGTGGTCGAGCAGGTACTCGCCGGTGAGCCGGTGCACCAGGAAGGAGCTCGCCATGAACATCATTCGGGTTCGGGCGAAGATGTCCGGCTCCCGCCGGGCGAGCCAATACAGCTTCGGCCCGATCGCCTGTGAGGTGAGGATCGACCCGCGGCGCACGATCTCCGCCGCCCCCCACCGGCCGGTCAGCAGGCCGATCTCCTCCTCTGCCCGGGTGTCGATGCCGTACAGGATGGCGGGCCGCAGCGGCCGGCCGGCCTCGTCGGCGGGCAGCAGGCACGGCCCGATGCCGCTGACACCGAGGCCGGCCGGGCGAACACCGGGATCCGCGGTCAGCTCGGCGATCACCCGCCGGAGGTCGTCCCACCAGACAGACTCCGGATCGTGCTCGTACCAGCCGGGCCGGGGGTTGCTCAGGCCGTGAGCGACCTGCGCGCGGGCCACGACCCGGCCGTCCGCGGTGACGGCGACGCCTTTGGTGCTCGCGGTGCCGACGTCGACGCCGAGGAAGACGTCCATCAGAGCAGCGGGGCGCTGTCGGGGCGGCTGCCGCAGAGGTTGATGCGCATGCCCAGCTGGTGCGCGGTCAGCGCCTTCGCGGCGAGCAGTTCGTCGGCTCCGGCCGCGTCGGTGGCGTAGCTGACCTGGATGTGGTTGGACCGGTGCCGGGCCATGAACTGGTCCCGGGTGACGCCGTGCAGCACGGCGTGCATGATCGGCCACTCCCGGGTGGTCGCGGCCCACCGCCGTTCGGTCTCCGCCGCGGGCAGCTCCACCACGGTGGCCCGGCCGAGGTCCATGTGCAGCTCGTCGCCCTCGACGAAGATTCGCGACCAGACCAGCTCGCCGGGCTTGGCGACGCCCCGCACGGTGCCGCCACCGAGCCGGAAGTAGAGCGGTGGCTGGCGCATCGAGTCGGTGCCGGCGTACCCGCCGATGTGGTGCTCGGGCGGCACCGCCCCGGAGATCTCGAAGACCCAGACGAAGTCGTCCACCGTGCCGCTGGCGTCGTGGTCGCCCCACCGCACGTCGTGCAGGGTGGTCTCCACCGGCTGCCCGAGCGCGCCGGCCAGCCGGGTGGTGAGCAGGGCGTCCAGGCCGGCGCACTCGTCGACCTCGTTGAAGTGGGTGATCGGGGCGCCGTCGCGGATGACCGCACCGTCGTCCCCGGTGACCGGCGGGCGGTCGGCGTTGTTCAGCAGGCCCTCTGCCAGGTCGGAGGCGGGGAGGACGTCGGCGAGACCGAGCTGGTACTGGATGCCGATGATGTCGCACCGGAACCGGTCCGCGATCCGGGCCGCGGCGGCGTACATCCGCAGTTGCAGTAGGACCTGCTCGCGGGTGAGCTCGGTGGCCTCGTCGGTGCCGAAGTGGAAGGTCATGCCCCGGTCGGTCAGCCACCGCAGGGCGGCCTCCGCCTCGTCCTCGCTCGCCCGCATGGTCTCGGCGTACAGGGCCGACTGGGACAGCCGCTCCTTGAAGACGTTGAGCGGGAAGAGCAGCTCGTCGGGGATGATCGCGTTGTACATGCCCATGCAGCCCTCGTCGAAGACGCCGAGGATGGCGCCCTCTCGGCGCAGCCGGCCGAGGACGTCGTCGGCGGCCCGGCGGGCGCGGCCGTCCACGGTGGATGCGTCGAACGGCGTGACGTGGCTGAGGTCGTGCTGGATGCTGCCCTTGGTCAGCCATTCGTCGAGGCGGGCGTTGAACCAGTCGTCGGTGAAGGTGCGGCTCCACAGGGTCTCGAACGGCCGCCCGGCCTTGGCCAGCGAGGCGTTGAGGTTGAGCAGGCCGACCAGGCCGGGCCACTCCCCTTCCCAGTTGGCCACGGTGAGGATCGGGCCGCGGTGCCGCAGCAGCCCGCCGAGGACCTGCTGGGAGAACATCCACACGCCTTCGGCCATGACCACCGGGGCGTCCGGCGGCAGCGCGCCGAGCACCGCGAGGCCTTGCGCCTGGCTGGCGATGAAGCCGTGCCCCTCCGGCGTGTCCGCCGGGTGCGCCCGCTCCAGGGTGACGCCCCGCTTCCGGAACGCCTCCGTGAGGAGGGCCTCGAAGCGCTGTTGGGCGGGCCAGCAGAGCTGGTTGGCGGACAGCCGCTGGTCGCCGTTGGCGACGAGGTACGCGTGCTCGATCATGACGTCTCCAGGGTGTAGCGACGGGCCATCTCGGCCAGGGGTACGGGCTGGTAGTCGGCGGCGTGGCCGGCCTGCCCGAAGAGGCGCATGCGCTCGGCGACCATCCGCTGCATCGCCTCGCGGCCGGGGCGCAGGTAGTACGCCGGATCGACGTTCAGCCGGTCCGTGCCCAGCGCCTGCCGCGCCGCCCCGGTGAAGGCCAGGTGCGAGTCCATGCCCTGGTTGATCTTGCGGACGCCCATGGTGATGGACCGGACCTTCTCCGCGTCCGGCACGCCCCACGACTCGGGCAGGCCGGCGCCGTACCGGTTGTTCTGCTCCCGCAGCTGAGCGGGCAGCGACGACGAGCCGTGCATGACCAGGTGGGTCTGTGGCACCAGGCTGCTGATCTTCTCGATCAGCGTCATCTGCAGCACGGACCCGTCCGGGGGTGCGTCGAACTTGTAGGCGCCGTGCGAGGTGCCGATCGCCACGGCGAGGGCGTCCACGCCGGTCGCCGTCACGAATTCGCTGGCCTGGTCGGGGTCGGCGAGCACGATCGGCGCCCGGGATCCGTCGGTCTTGGAGCCGCCGATCGTGCCCAGCTCGCCCTCGACGGAAACCCCGCGCCGGTGGGCCTCCGCCACCACCTCGGTGGTCACCGCGAGGTTCTCGGCGAACGAGGACGGGGTGCCGTCGGCGCGGAGGCTGCCGTCGATCATGACGCTGGTGAAGCCGTTGTCCATCGCTCGCAGGCAGGTGGCGGGGTCCGGGCCGTGGTCCAGGTGCAGCACCACGGGCAGCTGCGGGTAGCCGTCGATCAGGTGATGCAGCGCCGACCAGAACCGCTCGTCGCCGCCGTGGGCGGTGACGCCGGCCAGCGAGGCGAGGATGACCGGCGACGACGTCTCGGCGGCGGCGTCGAGGACCGCCTCGGCCTGCAGCACGTCGCTGACGTTGAACGCGCCGAGGGCGTACCCGCCGCGCCGCGCCTCGTCCAGCGCCTGTCGGAGAGTGACCAGTGGCATGGGGTGCCCTTCCTCAGAGCGACGTGGTGATGCCGAGCGAGTGGTAGTCCAGGACGATCGGCTTGTCGGTCAACGCCCGGGCGTGCAGCAGCACCTTGGCGGCGCTCTCCACCGCGACGGTGGTCTTGAACGCGTCCCGCAGGTTCTCGCCCACCGTGAGCAGCCCGTGGTTCGCCCAGACCACGGCGTTCAGATCCCCCATCACGTCGCACATCGCGTCGCCGAACTCGGTGCGGTTGCTGAGGGCGAACGGCATGATCGGGACATCGCCCTTGGTGTAGATGACCATGTTGACCAGGGCACCGGTGATCGGCTGGCCGGCCACCCCGAAGACGTTGGCGAAGACCGGCTCGGTGTGCACGATCGCGTTCACGTCCGGCCGCCGGCGGTAGACCGCCAGGTGCACGGTCACCTCGGAGGACGGCTGGTGCGGCCCCTCGATGACGTTGGCGTCGGCGTCCACCACCACCATGTCGTCGGCCGTCATCCGGTCGTACTCCAGGTCGGTCGGCGTGATCAGGAAGCGGTCCGTGCCGGGCAGCCGGACGCTGATGTTGCCCTGGGTGTTGAAGTTGAGGCCGTAGCGCATGGACAGCAGGCAGTAGTCCAGCACGTCCTGCTTGGTCTGCTGCAGGTCGAACTCGGTCACCGGATCTCCTTCGGATCGGAAAAACTACGGTCGTGCGGGATGAGGGTCGGATAGAGGTCACGGAACCGGCGCGACTGCGCGGCGTACCACTGGGCCGTGCCGGGGTCGGGGTGGGCGACCGGCAGGCAGGCCGGTGCGGGCAGCTCGGCGAGCGACGGATAGCGGCCGATGCCGGCGCCGGCCTGCAGGGCCGCGCCGCGGGCGGCCGCGTGCCCGGGCACCGGGGTCAGCGCAAGGTCGGCGGCGGAGGCGCGGATGGCCAGCGTCCGGTGGCTGCGGGCGCCGCCGCCGACGGCGTGTACGGCGCCGATCGTGACGCCCCGCTGGGTGAGCGCGTCGGCGATCTTGCGCAACTCGAACGCGGACGACTCGAGGAAGGCGCGGGCGAGCTGCTCCCGGGTGGTCTCGAGGGTGAGCCCGACGACGGCGCCACGGGCCCTCGGGTCGTTGTCGAGCGTCCCGGATCCGGCGAAGTACGGCAGCACCAGCACCTGCGGCGGCTCGGGCGACGCCGCCTCGAAGAGGGCGTCGCGCTCAGCCGGCCCGGCGACGCCGGCCAGCGTGGCGAACCAGTCCAGCGCCCAACCACCCGCGGCGGTGCCGGCCAGGGTGAGCCAGCGGCCCTCACCCATCGGGTACGACGCCAGGCCGGTGCCGACGAGCCCGCCGGGACGGTCGGGCGATCCAACGGTCAGGCAGTCGCTGGACCCGAAGGAGAAGACGGCCGCCGAGCCGAACTGGCCACCGCCGCCGAGGAACGACGACGCCTGGTCGTGCGATCCGACCACGAGCGGCAGGCCGGCCGGCAGTCCGGTGGCGCTGGCCGCCTCGGCGTTGAGCTTGCCGATCATGGTGCCCGGTGGGACCACGTCGGGCAGCAGGGCGACCGGGACGCCGGTGGCGGCGAGCAGCTCGGCCGACCAGACGCCGCGGTCGACGTCGAAGCCGCCGGTACGGGCCGCCATGCTGGTGTCCAGCGCCGGCCGCCCGCCGAGCCGGGCGGCGACGTAGTCGCCCAGGCAGCGATAGCCGCGCACGTCCGGACCGGTCCAGCCGGGAATCTTGTAGACGGAGAACATCGGGTGCGGCGGCTGGCCGGTGATCCGCTGCACCTCGCCGGCGCCCAGTTCCGCGGCGACCTGGTCGGCCAGGTCCGCACCGCGCCGGTCCATGCTCACCGGCGCCGGAGCGAGAGCGGTGCCCTCGGCGTCGACCGGCAGGACTGCCTCGCCCTGCACGCTGAACGAGATTGCCTCCGGCGGGTCGGCGACCACCGCGTCCCGGGCGGCCACGTCCGCGAGCAGCGCCGTGGCCGCGGCAAGCACCTCGTCGGCGTCGGTCTCCACGATCCCGGGCGCCGGCCGGTGCAGGGTGGTCGCGCGGGAGGCGCCGGCGATCTCGGCGCCGTCCGCCGAGATGGCCACCACCCGTACGCCGCTGGTGCCCAGGTCGACGCCGAGCAGGCTCATTTGATCGCCCCGGACAGGCCGTTGACCAGGTGGCGCTGGACCAGCAGGAAGACCACCACGATCGGGATCGAGATGAGTACCAGGATCGCGAACAGCGCGCCCGGCTGGCTGAGGAAGGTGCCGCGGTAGGCCAGCGGGATCAGGGTCAGTGGCTTGAGCGTGTTGTCCTCGAGCGTGACCAGCGGCAGCAGGAAGTCGTTCCAGGACGACATGGACTGCCAGATCGCGACGACGGCCAGGGCGGGCCGGCTCAGCGGCAGGTAGACCTTCCAGTAGACGGAGAACTTGCTGGCGCCGTCCAGCATGGCCGCCTCGTACAGTTCGTTCGGCACGGCGAGGAACGACGTGCGGATGATGATGACCGCGAACGGCAGGCCCAGCGCGGTGTAGACGAGCACCAGGCCGGCCAGGTTGTTGTACAGGCCCATGGCCTGAAGGATCTTGAAGGTGGCCACGACGATGCTGGACATCGGCAGGATCAGCGCCAGGGTGAGCGCCCCGAAGATCACCGCCTTGAGCGGGACGCGCAGCCGGGCCAGCGCGAACGCGGTCATCGAGCCGAACAGGATGACCAGCAGCACCGACGGGACGGTGACCAGCAGGCTGTTCACGAGGTTCCGCAGGATCGGATTGTTCGTCCAGATCTGCACGTAGTTACCCATCGACGGTTCCTGTGGGAACAGCCCGAGGGCGGTGGTGCCCGGGTTCGAGGTGGGCAGCAACGACAGGCCGACGACCATGACGAGCGGGATCAGCCAGAGCACGGCCAGCGGGGCGAGAACAGCGTGTGACCAGTGTGGAAGGCGGCGCCGGTGCGGCCGGACCGGTCCGGAGTCGGCTCGTGCCGGCGCGGCAGTCGCCGGGATGGCCTTGCGGTCAGTGGTCATTTCTCGTCTCCGGTGAGGAAGCCCGATCCGAACGCCCGCACCATCGACAGCGAGCTGATCACCGCGATCAGCAGCAGGACCGCGCTGATGGTCGAGGCGTACCCGACGCTCTGCAGCTGGAAGGCCTGCTTGAAGGTGTAGGTGGGGAGCATCTCGGAGGCGTGGTTGGGTCCGCCCTCGGTGAGGACGTAGACGAGTTCGAAGGTCTTCAGCGAGCCGATGATGCCGAGCAGCAGCAGGGACAGGTGGGTCTGCCGGAGCAGCGGCCAGATGATGCTGCGGATCGTGCGCCAGGTGCCGGCACCGTCGATCTTGGCGGCGGCCAGCACGCTGCTGTCGATGAGCTGCAGGCCGGCGAGGTAGAACAGCATGGAGAAGCCGGTCCACATCCACACGTTGACGACGATCGCGGCGAAGATGGCGGTCTTCGGGTCGGCGAGGTAGCCGTGCACCAGGAAGTCGAGCCCGGTGGCCCGGCCCAGCTTGGCGACCACGCCGTTGAACGGGTCGAAGATGCGCTGCCAGACGATGCCCACCACGACCGGGGAGAGCACGGCGGGGATGAAGAAGATCGCCCGGTAGATCGCCCGGCCACGCAGCTTCTCGTTGAGCAGCATGGCCAGGAAGAACCCGATGAGGGCCTGCGGGATGATGGTGAGCAGGATCCACCAGCCGGAGTTCTTCAGGGTGGTCAGGAAGATCGGGTCCTGGAAGAGCCGGGTGTAGTTGCCGAGACCGACGAATCTGCCCGGGTTCACCCCGTCCCAGTCGAGGCTGCTGGCCTGGAAGTTGTAGACGATCGGGTAGATCACGAAGATCCCGAACAGCACGATGGCCGGCAGCAGGAAGAGGGTTCCGGCAAGCCACTCCCGGGGAGCGGTGTGCTTCTGAACGGTGTGGTCACTCATTGGTCAGCTCCGTGGCCGGATGAGGGTGTGGGCCGCACACCCTCATCCGCCTGGTTCGGGCGGCCTGGGCCGCTCAGCCGTTGACCTTCTGCTGTTCCGCCTGCACCTTCGCGGCGGCCGCCTGGGGCGTCAGCTCACCCGTGGCGATGCCGGACAGTGCGTCCCCGAGCGCGGTGTCCATCTGCGGGGTCTTCAGGTAGCGGGAGTACTTCACCTGCGGCATCCAGTCCGAGGTCAGGGTCGTCCAGATCTGCTTCTGCTTGTCGCTGGTGAACTTCTCCGGGTTCAGGCCGGTCACCGCGGGCAGGTCGTTGAACGTGTTGACCAGCTTCTGGGCGCCCGCGCCGGCGATCCAGTCGGTGAGCACCTTGCACGCCAGGTCGGGGTTCTTGGTGTTCTTGGCGATGCCCAGCGAGACGTCGATGCCGCCGACGAGCTGCGGCTGGGCGGCGCCGCCCGGGATGGCCGGGAACAGGAACGGCTGGTAGCCGGACATGCCCTCGGACAGCGGCGGCAGGCCGGTCTTGGTCGGGTCGGACTGCTGGATCCACCAGGCGCCGAGCGGGATCATCGCCGCGTTGCCCGCCTCGAACTGGTTCGCGCCGGTCGGGTAGGCGTCCAGGCCGATCGCGCCCTTCTGGGCGATGCCGTCGGTGAAGAGCTTGCCCCAGTAGTCGAACGCTTCGACGAGCTTGGGGTTGGTCCACGAGTCGGAGCCGTCCTCGGCCTTGTAGACCAGGCCCGGCTCGATGTTGTTGGCGATCTGCAGGAAGACGACATTGCGCAGCCAGCTGTCCTTGGCGGGCAGCATGAACGGCGCGTACTCCCCGCCCTTGAGCTGGTTGACCGTCGCCTTGAGCTGGTCCCAGGTCTGCGGGATCTGGGCGTGCTTCTCGTCGAAGATCTTGGTGTTGGCCCAGAGGTTCACGGTCTGCACGAGCAGCGGGAGCGTGTAGAAGTTCTCGTCGCCGGCCGGGTTGCCCATCCGGGCCTGCTCGATGCCGATCGGATAGAACTTCTTCTGCCAGTCGGCGCCCCACGTCTTCTGGGCGCAGTCCTGCAACGGCATGAGGTTGGCCCGGTACTGCTGGGTGAGCGCGCCAGGCTGAAGGCCGACGATGTCGGGCATCGTGTTGGACGCGGCCCGGGTCTGCAGGTCGACCAGGTACTCGGGGTAGTTGAAGATGGTCGCGTCGATCTTCGCATCCGGGTTCGCCTGCTTGACCGCCGCGATCATCTGCTGGGTGGTCTGTTCGATCGGACTCCACGACCGGAAGGTCAGGGATCCCGACCCGCCGCTGGTGGACTGGTTGTCACTGGCACCGCCGGCGCATGCGGCGAGCCCGAGGGTGAGCGCTGTCGCCGCAGCAACGGCGCCAAGTCTTCTTTGCCGCTTCACTGTCAGGTCCTTCCCACGGACGGGGCCGGAGGCGGCCCGTGGATGTAGACGATTACATGAGCTGTGCCACAGGCACAACCCCCTCTTGTGCTGGACTTTTACACGTAGCTGCAACAGCCCCTTCACGGCCCGGTAACCTTCCACGCCCCGACGAGCCGCTTCTTGCCAGGGAAATCTGTAATCGATTACATTCCGCCCGTGGCTCATCGACCGCCGCCCGCCCGACGGGTAACCTGTGCTCACCTCACCACCGGAACGCCACCGCGAAGGGCCCGCCTTGACCACCATCCGTGACGTGGCCCGGCTCGCCCAGGTGTCCACCGCGACCGTGTCGCGCGTGTTCGCCTCCGACACCGCCGTGCGACCGGACACCGCCGAGCGCGTCCGCCGCGCCGCACGGGAACTCGGCTACGTGCCGAACTCGCTGGCCCGATCCCTGCGCCAGCAGACCTCGGCCACCTGGGCGCTGATCATCGCGGACATCGAGAACCCGTTCCTCACCCAGGTCACCCGCGGCGTGGAGGACGTGGCCCAGTCGGCCGGGTACTCGTTGCTGCTGTGCAACACGGACGAGAACCCGGAGAAGGAAGAGGGCTACCTCAGCATCGCCGCGCAGTACCGGGTATCCGGCGTGCTGATCACGCCGACGTCGGCGACCAGCCGGGTCGACCGGCTGCTGTCCCGAGGTCTACCGGTCATCACCATGGACCGGCCGCTACGGCAAGACCTGGCAGTGGACACGGTCCTGATCGACTCACGTCGCGCAGCCCGAGCAGCCGTCGACCGCATGATCGCCCACGGCCACCGCCGGATCGCCTGTATCACCGGACCGCAGCGCGTCTTCACCGCCAGCGAACGGGTGCTCGGCTACCGAGAAGCCTTACAGGACGCCGGACTGCCGATCGACGAGAACCTCATCCGCTACGCCGCCTTCAACGAGAACGGCGGCCGCCAGGCCGCGGACGCCCTGCTGGAGACGGCGGACGTCGAGGCCATCCTGGTGGCCAACAGCATGATGGCCGTCGGCGTCCTACGCATCCTGCGCGACCGGCAACTCACCCCCGGCCAGGACGTCGAGCTGGTGGTCTTCGACGACGCGCCATGGACCGGGCTACTCACACCAGCAATCTCAGTCATCCACCAGCCCGCGTACGAGCTGGGCCAGGCCGCCGGCAAGCTGCTGCTCGATCGGCTGCGCTCCCCCGGCCAGCCAGCCCGAACGGTGATGCTGAACGCCACCCTGCCGGCGGACGGCGAGGCACCACTGCCCCGCGTACGGCGACCTGACCTGGCCACCACCGATCCGGTCACCTCCGCGATCCTGACCCGTTCGACTCACCTCAACCCGTAAACTCAGCCGGCATCCCGCAAGTTCACCCGGATCATCTGGTCCATCCGCGCCTTGGTAGTCGCCCCCCGAACTGCGGTGCTCGTCCATGATGCGGCTGCGGTGCAGCAGCCGGGACTCAACCACGGTGAACGCATCGTCGATGCTGTCGGCCACGTGCAGGCGCGGCCACGGGCCGAGGGTCACCACCTCCGGGCCGAGCAGCGCAGCCAGAGTCGCGGCATCGATAACAACCCCGCTTGACTTCGAAGAGCCCCCATGTCGGCGTGGGTGCTGATGAACTGTGTCTGGACGAAGTTGGTGACGTCGGCCTGCGCCCGGGCCCACGCCGTGACCCCGGTTCCGTATGTGCCGGTGTCGGTGGAGCAGGAGAACAGCCGTGTCGCGAAGACGTCGTCCCATGCGATGACGAAGTGCCTGACTCCGATCTGGCGCAGCTGGTCGCGATGCGAGGAGGCCCGAGCCCTCACCGCGACAGTAGGCGCGGTTTGTGATCACTGATGATCCGGATTTGGCCGTGGGGTGGCGGCGCCCGGCGTGGACCCGGGTCTGCCCGCAGCGCCCTTCTCACTCATGACGCGAGGACCGCGCGTGTGACGCCTCGGCCCTCACGCCGATGGTGGGCTTGGCGGTCCAAATTCCCGCCCGTCGCCTGGATGCCTTCGTCCGGGGCGGATCAGGGTTCGATCGGCCGGACCTGATCCCGGTACCGCTCATAGAGGCCGCGATTGTGCGCGTCGCCCTGAGCAAGATTCGCGGATACGTGCACGGGCGGGTCGATGCCGCGGGCCAACAGCTGGCGGCAGACCAGTTCGGTCAGGAGCTGCGCGATGAGGACTCCGGTGAGCGACGACACCGCCCCGGTCCGAACTCCTGGGGTGATCTCCAGTGCCGCGTCTCCTGCCGGCGCGTGGTTGTCGATCACCACATCCGCCAAGTCAGCGAGATGCGGTCCCTGGGTCGAACGCGCGCCGGCCGAGCGGGTGTGGGCGAGTGAGGTGACCGCCACGATCGGATGCGCGCGCTCGCGGGCCAGCGCCGCCATCTCGATGACGGCGGCGTTGATGCCGGAGTTGGAGACGATCAGGAAGGCATCGTGCTTGGAGGGCGCGGCGAGGTGGTAGATCCGCTCGGCGAGGCCGGACTCGCGCTCGTACGTCGGGTCGAGGATCGGCCCCGGGTCGGCGCCGCCGAACATCACGAGATCCTTGACCGCCAGCATGCTGACGGCGGCGAGGCCACCGGCACGTCCGGCGAGTTCGAGGGTGACGATCCGCGAATGGCCGGTCCCGAACGCTTGGAGGACGCCACCGGCGGCGATGGCGTCGGCGACCAGCCCGGCCGCGGCCTCGATGGCGTCGAGCTCTGCCGCCAGGACCTGGTCGAGTGCGTTCCGGGCGATGGTGGCGTAGGCCGGTTCAGGCACTGATCCTCCTGGAATGTTCACGGTCGCCGACGGCTTCGGTGGCGGCTTCGACGGCAGCCTCGACGACGATCTCGCCGCTGCCCGAGGTGACCGGACTGACATAGGTTTCGTAACAGGGTTGCGTGTCGCGGGCGGGCAGGTAGCCGAGGTAGCCGTTCGCATAGCCGAGGACCACGATGTCCCCCACCTGGTCGGGCGCTGCCGAACGGATCGTTTCGCTCAGCTCCAGGAACAGCTCGCCGGGAACGGCCACGACCGTGACCCCGTCGAGGTCCACCGCCTCCACGTCGATGACGTACGGTTCGGTGCGCCGGCGGGCGGCCTGCTCCTCCGCGATCCGCCGCCCCTGTTGCAGGACCCAGCAGATGCGTTCGTTCTTGCCCGCTGGCGGTGGCGTCTGCCGCAGGGCGGCGTCGAGTTCCTCCGGCTGCTTGGGGGCGAGTGTGACGGTTCGGGAGATCGGCGGCCGTACCGGCGTCGGGGTGCCCCCGCCGACGTGCGGTGGCACCGGTTCGACCCGGTCGGCCAGCCAGGCGCCGAGCCGATCCGCCTCGTCAAGCCCCCGCCCCTGGCGGGTGTGCCGGGTACTGATGTCGCCGGCGGCACCGGTGGCGACGACCACCCACCTGCCTGGTGCGGACAGCGCCCGGCGGATGCCGCCGTTCAGGTCGGCGCTCACGTGGTTGTTGTCGGCGGGAAGGATGGTCGGGTGGACCGGAGAGATCACGACCAGCCCCACCACGTCGGTACCTGCGGTGACCGTGATGGTGTCGACGGGAATGTCCAGCGGGCCCGAGTCGGTGACGTTACGACGGCCCGCCAGCTTGGGAACCAGTGTGCGGACGCTGCCGAGTCTGGCGGCGCGCTCGGACGCCAGGGCGGACCGCGCGGCCGCGAGTGATGCGGCTTCGAGCCGGTCGGCGACGTGCCGTGGGGTGGCGTCGCCGCCGGGGCTGCAGCCTGCCTCGGGACTCGCGTGGGTGTGGGTGGCGGCGACCCAGCAGGACTGCACGCCGATGTCCCGCATGGCGCTCCGGATCCGCTCGACGACGTCGACATTGACGCAGATCAGATCCGCGACCACCAGCGCGAACCGGTGGCCGTCGTCGGCGAACGTGACGGCATGGACCTCCAGCGGGTCGAGCACGTTCTGGACGCCGTCGGAGCGGTCGGCGTAGCCACCCATGGGTTCTCCGGGCACGACCTCGAGCCGCGCCACCCCGTGTCCGACCCTCATGCGTCGCCACCGGTTCCGTGGCTCGCCACCAGGCGTGCGTAGGGGTCGACACCGCTCAGCAGCGCCGGACCACCATCGAGCGGGGCCGCTCTGGGGCTGACCAGGGGCAGCCCCCTGGCCTCGAGTTCAGCCGCCAGTGACTGGTGGAGAGCGTTCCCCAGGGCCAGCAGCCGTCCGCTGAAGGACACCCGCCGGGCTGCCCCCCTGAGACCGAGCCGAACGGCTGCCGCCTGCGCCGCGTCGGCGAGATCGGCCGCGGCCTGGGCGCAGATCTGGCCGGCCACGGGGTCGGCCTGCGCGGCCGCGTCGAGCACGTCGCGGGCGAAGGCCGCGGTACGGGCGATCATGGCGGGGTCCCGGTAGTAGCCCTGGAGCGACGCCAGGTCGACGCCGCCGAGCGCCGCGACGAGGCGGTCGGCCAGTACGGTGGCCGGCCCGACCTGGTCGTGCGACGCGGTCGCGGCGCGCATTCCGGCCAGTCCGATGGCGTACGCGCTGCCCCGGTCACCGAGGTGCGGACCCCATCCGTCGAGCCGCACGTGGTCGCCGCCGGAGTCCACCGCGAGCACGGTCGTCCCGGTGCCGACGCACAGCAGCACACCGGGACCGCCGAGAGCGCCGGCGTGCGCGAGGACGCTGTCCTCCACGACGACGGCCGGGCCGCCGAACTGCCGCTCGAGGGCGAGGGCCAGCCGCCGGCGCTCGGCGCGCTCCCCCGGTACCCCCGTCAGGCCGGCGACCACGCCGGCCACCTGTGCAGGGAGGGAGATCATCGCCGCGGCGCCACGAACGGCGGCCAGTATCCGGTCGACGCCGTCCTCGTCCGGCCGGTAGGAGAAGCCCGGGCCGACGCCGATCTGGCGGCCCGCCGGGGTACGCAGCAGCAGCCGAAGTTCCGACTTGCCGCCGTCGATGGTGATCGTCGTTGTCATCGCGACATCCCTGCGGTCAGCCCGGCGACAATCTGCTTGGTCGCGAGCGCGAACACCACGGCCAGCGGTACCAGGGCGATCACGAGCCCGGCGAACAGGGTGCCGCGGTCGGCGGCGAACTCGCCGAAGAACCGGGTCAGCCCGACCGGGATGGTGTACTTGTCGCCACTGCGCAGCAGCACCAACGGGTAGAAGAAGTCGTTCCAGGTCGGCGCGAACTGGAAGACCGTGGCCACGGCGAGTGCCGGCCGCATCAGGGGCAGGACGACCGACACGAACAGGCGGCCCTCGTTCGCCCCGTCGATCCGCGCGGCCTCCTCGAGTTCCCCTGGCAGTCCCCGCATGAACCCCATGATCACGAAGACCGAGAACGGAATGCCGCTCGCCGCGTAGAGCAGCACCAACCCGATCCGGCTGTCGATCAGACCCATCGACTGGAACATGTAGAACACCGGCAGCAGGCCGAGTTTCGCGGGAATCATCAACCCGGACAGGAAGAACGCCGCCAACAGTGCGCGGCCCCGGAACTTCCACCTCGCCAGGGCGTAGGCGGCCATCGCCGACACGCTGACGCACAGTGCCACCGAAGCGCACGTGACGGTCAGGGAGTTGATGAAGTACGTCGAGATCGAGGCGGTCTGCCACGCGCGGGTGTAGTTGCTCAGGTCGAACGAGTCTGGCAGGCCGACCGGTGCCCGGAGGATCTCCGCGTTGGGCCGCAGCGAGCCGATCAGCACCAGCAGCAGCGGGCCGAAGGCGATCGCGGCGTACGCCCACAGGAGGAGCTGGCTGCCGGCGCCGTGCAGCAGCGAACGCTGACGGGTGCCGCGCGGACGCGCGGCCTCGGCCCTGACCTTCCCTGCCGGGCGGGAGGCGGTGCGAAGGGTGGTGCTCATCTAGTGGACCTCCCGCCGGCGCAGCGCCCGTTCCAAGGCCAGGGAGACGCCGAAGATGAGCACGAAGATCAGCATGGCCAACGCCGATGACTCTCCGATCGCGTTGCTGCCGCCTCGGAAGGCGGTCCGGTAGTAGAGCAGGCCCAGCACGTCCATGGCGCCGCCGGGCCCGCCGTCGGAACCGCCGAGCGCGTAGACGAGGTCGAAGATGTTGAAGCATCCGATGAACGTCAGCACGGTGATCACCCCGACCGCCGGTATCAGGAGTGGGAACCGGATGCTCCAGAACGTCCGGGTCGGTGACGCGCCGTCCATCGCGGCCGCCTCCTCCAACTCCTGGGGAATGCCGGCCAGCGCGGCGCCGAAGATGAGCATCGGTCCGCCGATCCACTGCCAGGCGTTGACCAGGATCAGTACCGGCAGTGCGAGGTCCGGCTCGCCAAGCCACGGCCGCGCCCACGCGTCCAGGCCGACCGCTCGGAGCGTGAAGTTGATCGGGCCGAAGGTGGGGCTCAGCAACAGCGACCAGATGTACCCGACGATCAGCGGGCTGATCAGGTACGGCAGCGAGAAGAGCGTCTGGAACAGCCGCTTGCCCCGGGGGTTGCGGTGCAGGAGCACCGCCAGGCCGAGCCCGATAGTGTTCTGGATCGCCATGGTGCCGAGGAAGAAGAGCGCGTTGTGTCCGAGCGCGGCGGGAATCTCGTCGCTCAGCGGGTAGCGAGTGAGGATCTCGCGGTAGTTGCCGATCCCGGCGAACTCCCCCTGTCGGGTGCCGTCCCACCGGAACAGCCCGTAGTAGAAGGCGGTGACGAGCGGTACCACGAGGAACACCCCGTAGAGCGCGAACGCCGGCAGGCAGAACGACGTGATCCACCCTGCCGAGACCCGTCCTGCCCGGCGGCGTGACCGCCGGGCAGGACGGACCGTCAGTTCTTGGGCCGGAACCACTGATCGACCCCTCGTTGGATGTGTGCAGCCGCGTCAGCGGCGTTGCTTCGGCCCAGGACGTAGTCGGAGAACGCCTCGGAGGCGAGGTCCCAGGCGGTGGGTGTGCCGCCGGAGAAGTACGCGTAGGTGACGTACGGGCTGGGGTTCGCCTGGTACCCCTTGAGTGCCTGCGCCAGGAGTTCGTCCTGCGGCTCGGCGCCCGGTACCGGGGAGATCTGCTGGAGCTCGTTGGACAGTGCCTTGCCGAACTCCTCCGTCGCCATCCACCGCACGAGGTCCAGCGCCGCGTCCCGGTGACGGGACTTCGCCGACACGCCGAACGACCCGTCGACGTAGCCGGGCACCAGTGTCTTGTCGACCGCCGCGCCGGTCGCCGGCGGCACGTTGAAGATGCCCATGTCGAGCTGGGGGTTGGCCTTCTTGAACCCGGCGAGCTCCCACACGCCACCGGGGAACATGGCGGCCCGGCCGGAGGTGAAGAGCGCCTGCGCGTCGGTGTAGCTCACCCCGGACGCCTGCGCCGGCCAGTACTTCTGGGTGCTCTTCCAGGTCTCGAGCGATTTCACCCAGGGCGCGTCGGTGAACTTCGC
The DNA here is from genome assembly GCF_040634005.1 of Micromonospora sp. NPDC007271. Classification (NCBI taxonomy): domain Bacteria; kingdom Bacillati; phylum Actinomycetota; class Actinomycetes; order Micromonosporales; family Micromonosporaceae; genus Micromonospora; species Micromonospora sp. NPDC007271. Next base: position 50,255 of record NZ_JBEYER010000027.1, on the reverse strand, counting down.
CGAGCCGTTGAGCAGCTTGGTGAGGTAGTCGAGGCCGCCGTACGTGGTGGCTCCGAAGATCTCCTGCTCGATCGGCAGCATCCACTTGTCGGTGACAGTGTTCGCCAGCGGGGTGACGCCGGCCTTGCTGAGCTTGTCGAAGCCCGCGATCATGTCCGCCCAGGTGGTGGGGGCGGCGATGCCGTTGTCGGCGAAGATCTTCTTGTTGTAGATGACGTGCAGCGTCTGGATCGCGAACGGAACCCCGTAGACGTGCCCGTCCTTCTCGCCCTTCGCGCCGTCGAGGATCGGCTTCGGAAATCCGCTCAGCCTGTCAACCTGGTCGTCGAGGGGCACCAGGCTGCCGGAGCCGACCAGCGGCTGGAGCAGTCCGTAGGAGCGCAACTGCGCGACGTCAGGGCCGCTGGAGTCGGTGAGCCCGGTCTTGAGGATCGTGTCGTACTCGGTGTTCTTGTAGGGGACGTACTCCACGGTCACGCCCGGGTGGGCCTTCTCGTAGACCTGGAAGATCTTCTTGTACGCCGCGACATCCTCCTGCCGCCAGCCCCAGACCTTCAGGTTGACGGCGTCGCTGCCGCCCCCGCTGCCTGGCGCGCACGCCGTGAGGGCAAAGGCGAGCAGCGCCACCGCCCCCAACACACCGCGTCTTGTGGGCATCGCATCTCCGATCGTCGTGGCCGCCACCCGCTGGACGTGGCGGACCAGCCGAGGTTAATACTGGTATAGACCGGAGGTCAACGGTTACGCCGACCTCACCAGCCGTCCGGGCAGTTGCCCGTACGATGGCTTCAATTGCGTAGGAAGGAGAGCGGGTCCGTGCCAAGGACGCGACACGAGCCGAGCGACGGGGCGCTCGAGTCTTTGCCGGCGGAGCACAACGGCGGCAAGGGCGAGCACATCAGGGACGTCCTCAGCGCCATGGTCCTGAACTCGCGGGACGGCGCGCTGCTCCCCTCGGAGCGGGTCCTCGCCGAACGGTTCGGAGTCGCCCGGATGACCGTCCGGGGCTCCATCGACGCGCTGGAGTCGAAGGGAATGGTCCGGCGGGTGCCCGGGCGCGGAACCTTCGTGCAGCACCCCACACTGACCCACTCGGAGATCTTCCGCTCGTTCAGCGAGGACATGCGGATGCGCGGCATGACACCGGGGGCCAAGTCGTACCGCGCCCGCACCCGACCGGCCACCCGCCTGGTCGCCGCCAGCCTCGACATCGCCCCGGGCGACCCGACCCACTACATCGAGCGGATCCGTACCGCGGACGGCATCCCGATGGCGCTGGAGCGGACGAACCTCGCCGCAGCGCGGTTCCCCAGCCTGCTGAAGGTGATGGAACGCGACGACTCGCTGTACGAGGTTCTGGGCCGCGTCTTCGGGGTACGGCTCGAATCGGCGCGGCAGACCGTCACCATCGCCCGGCTGACCGACACCGAGGCGAAACGGCTCGAAGTCGCCGAGGGCGCCCCGGCGTTCCTGATCGAGCGCATCTCGGTCGACAACATGGGAAAGGTCGTGGAGTATGGCCGGTCGCTCTACCGCGGCGACCGCTACGCCATCCAGATGCACGTCAGCCCCCCGTCCCAGGGAGGCTGACGCGCACCCGGCGGCAGTCAGCCGAGACCGGTGAGGTGGTGCGCCTCGAGTTCGGCTGCGGTCAGGGCACGACCGTAGATCGCCGCCTCGTCGAGGTCGCCCTGCAGCCGCTGGTACGTGTCGTCCCCGCGGCCACCGAGCTTGACGCTCGCCGTACCGCTGCCGGGCGACACCGACGTCGCGACGCTGTTGTCCACCACGCCGTCGAGGTACACGGTCAGTCGTGACCCGTCGAAGACGGCGGCGACGTGGTGCCACTCGTTCGCCGTCAGCCGGGTACGGCCGGTCACGAGGCCGTACCCCTTCCCGGCGGCGCCGAGCGACCACGCCTGCAGGACGCCGTCGGTCACCCGCAGGGCGTACCCGTTGATCGCCGGCCCGGTGTAACTCTCGATGATCGCCTGCCCCGGCGCCGGGGCGAGCGTGTCGAGCTTCACCCACGCCTCCAGCGTGAAAGCGCCCTGGAGGTTGGTCCGCGGGCTGCGCCGCGCCTCGATGTAGCCGGCGGAGAGGTCCGCTGCCCGGTCACCGGTGATCGCTCCTTCGGCGCCCGGATGGGCGCCGGCCAGGTAGGTCCCGTTCTGCCCGCTGGCGGAGCTGTCCACGGCGGTGCTGGCGCCGGCCGCGTCGCCGAGGCGCCAGTAGCCGGCCGGGTCCGCCCCGGTCACGAGATTCGGGTAGTTCTGCTCCCCGACCAGGATCGGCAGCGACACGTTCACCGCCGGCGCGCCGTCCTCGGCGAAGGACACCGTGACCTGGTGGCGCCCTGGCTCCGCGCCAGCTGGGACGGTCACCTCCACCGGCACGCTCGCGACGATCGTCCGGCCACGCGGCTGGGCACGGAACACCTGCCGCGCCGGGTCAATGGTCCAGCCACCCGGGCCGGTCGCGGTCACCCGTCCACTCACCTGGCGTTCCGCGAACACCTCGAAGGCGACCTGGAACCGCTTCGTCTTGCCAGGCGCGATGAGCGACCCCGGCGGATCGACCGACACGCTACCACCGAACACGTCGGAGTAGTGCGGGACGATCTCGTAGATGCGCGGGGCCGCGCTGCCCGACGCCCACCGGACCCGTACCGCGCTGGCCGAAAGGTCCGCCGCCGGCACCTTGGTGAACCCGTCAGCGAGCGGTCCGAGATCCACCCAGGCGCCATCGACCAGCGCCTGGATCACGCCGTCAGCGGGAGCGGTCGCGTCCTGCACCACGGTCACCGCGGACAGCCGGTGCGGCTTGGTGATCGGAACCATGATCGCGTCGCCGTCCTGCGGCTTGCCGGCCGCGACGTAGACCGTGTCGTCGCGCCGGTCGGTCAGGTTGCCCAGCGCGGACCCTTGGGCGGCAGCCGGTAGGCCAGTGGGAGCCCCGAGGTCGCCGTACCAGCGGTCACCGATATAGCCGTCGCTCTGGGTCGCCGCGAAGCTGAGCAGATCGTCGACCGGGCCAGGGCTGATCTGGTGCCACGTCCTGTCGAGGATGCCGCGGGTACGCGCCTGCTCCCGCCGGGCCAGCCAGGCGGCTTCGCCGTCCCCCCGGTCCTGCGCCCGGAGGATGCCCAGGGCCGCCCGACCCGCCCGGCCGGTCGTGCCCACCCGGTCCAGCCAGGGCCCGATCTGCTTGAGTAGCAGAGGGTTGTCGAGCTGCGCCCGGAGCGTGGTGGGAAGTTCCTCCAGGCGGCGCAGCTCGCGGTCGAGCTGGTCGAGTTGGGCGCCCACTGCTCGGCCCGCCGAATAGTCGGCGATGAGCCGGTTGATGAGCGCGGCGAACTGCGGCCGTGCGGTGTTGTCCAGGGCGCTGGCCTTGTTGTTCTCCGCGAAGAGCCGCAGCTCCTCGTACGCGTCACCGCCGAGGATCTGAAGCGTCCGCGTCCATGAGCGTTCCGCGTCGTAGGCCCCGGGGTTCCAGGCGTAGTCGGCCTGCGTACCGAGTGGGATCTGCGAGGCCTCCTGATGCTGGACGAGTTCGTTGAACGAGATGCCGACCACGTCGCCCGCCATGCCGGCGTCGCGGTTCACCAGTGGGCCCAGCAGCAATCGGTTGGGGCTGTAGTCGTTGACCGGGTAGTTGTCCCAGATCATGATCCGGTGCCGCGGCCAGGCATCCTGAGCGGCCCGGAGGTCGTCCTCGGTGATGCTCGGCGAGACCACTTCCGGGCCCGTCCAGTAGAGGTCGACCTCAGTGCTCAGCAACTCGTCGAACCGGTTCTTGTACGGCGTGGGCGTCATGCCCCAGTACTCCGTCGGCACGGCCACCAAACGGCTGGCGCCGGGGTGCTTCTCGATGAACTCGTGTTGGACCAGGTTGGTGACCCCGGCCTGGGCGGCCGCGAGCGGCGACGGATCGCCCTGGTATGCGTCCCGGTCCTCCTGGCACGCGAAGTTGCCGGACACGTCGTCCCAGGCGATGACGTAACTGCGGACCCCGATCTCCCACAACTGCGCCAGGCGTGCCAGCAGCTTGCCCCGATCATCGTCGCGTGCATGGCAGATCCCCTGACCAGGCGCCATGGGCGCCTCCGGCGAGATCCGGTACACAAAATCGACATGACGGGACGTCGCCAGGTCGGCGATCTCCTTCAGCCGGTCCAGTTCCGCCTCGTCGTACAGGGAGTCCCAGTGCGATCCGGTACGCAGGTCGTCCGCCGGTCCGTAGAAGAACTGGTTCATCTTGTGCCGGGCCAGGAACTCGATCTGCGAGCGCCGGTCCTCCTGTGACCACACCGGTCCGTAGAACGACTCCATGCCCCCACGGATCCGGTAACCCGGCCAGTCGTGCACCGCCACACCGCCAACGGCCACCCGGGAGCCTTTCGACACGAGCAGCTGGCGCAATGACTGAACGGCGTAGAAGGTGCCGGCGCCGTCGACGCCCGCGAGGACGATCCGCGGGCGCCCGGTCTGGTCGTGCCCGGCCGCCAGCACGTACCCCTCACCGGGCAACGCCGCTGGCCCCTCCACCCCGAGATCGCTCAGGGCGGCGGTGGTCGCCGACGTCTCGTTCGGGCCGCCGAGGAAGATCAACGGACGCGGTGTGGACATGTCCGCGCTTCCGACGACCCTGGCGGTGACCCCCCGGGCGTCGAGCACGTCCACAAGCGAATTCCGGGCCGCCGGATCCACGGCCGCGCCGGCGACGACATCGACGTTGTCGGGCAGGACAACAGATCCCGGACGCGGCTCTACGCGCTGCGGCGCCGGAAGGATGCGCGCCACGCTCACCCGATCAGGAGCCTGGGCCTCGCCCCGAGCTGGCGGAGGATTCACCAGGCCAATGGCAAGCGCGACCGATCCGGCCAATACTCCGGTGCGGCGACAGCCACGAAACGAGCGCGGCAGAAACATCGAATCTCCACTCATGCGATGTGGGACGACCTTGGTTGTCGGCATGTGTCCCGGCCGGTGCGCGGTGAGCGGACCACCGCAAGGACTGACCGACACGAAGTCCGGCGGTCTGGTCAGGTCGGTGGGTGAGGCCAGCCGTCGGGGTCGGGGCCGACGCTCGCACGAGAGTGCCTCCCGGAAGACCGATCGCGACCGGCCGGTCTATACCGGTAATGAGGATCCATGTCACGCCTGACCACGTCAACCCCCTAAAAGCAAAACGGCAGGTGCGGGCGGCCTGCCACGACCTGAGCGTCCAGCCACCCGCAGGAGACAGAGGCAATCCCGTTGCGCGCGGGCCACAGCCAGGAGTTGATGTCGACGACCGCTCCGCGCAGCTCGGGCAGCTCGAAGACGAACGTGCCCCGCGGGCCTGGGATTGGCAATGATGGCAGAGCGGGCATGACTCGCTTCGGACGATCAACAAGGCGTAGGAACCTCGATGGTCTTCCAAACCGGCCATGCCCGCCCTGCTGCCACCAGCAAGGACACATCTATACCAACGTGCCGTTGAGTATTAACCCGTGGTGCCGACCGAGTGGTGTTGCGCGATCTCGTCGGCGGTGAGGGCATGGTCGTAGACGGCGACCTCGTCGAGCAGCCCGGCGAGCCTGGTACCGGCGTCGTCACCACGGGCCCCGAGCTTGAGGCTTCCGGCCCCATCGGTCGGGCCCACCTTCGTGGCGGCCGAGCCGTCGAGCCGTCCGTCGAGGTAGACCGAGATGGTCGACCCGTCGTAGACCGCAGCCAGGTGATGCCACTCGTCCGGCGAGACCACCGTCCGCCCTTCGACCGACGCCAACTGCCCGGCTCCAGCCAACGTGAGGGCGCTGATCCTGCCGCCGGGCAGCACGCGCAACAGGTAGCCGTTGTAGGCGGGTGCGTCGTACTTCTCGACCACACTGTGCTGCCCGCAGACATCATTGAGCTTCACCCATGCCTCGAGGGTGAACGAGCCGCTGACGCTCAACGAGGCCGAATCCGGTACCGCGATGTAGCCAGCGGTCAGCTCGGCGGCGGTGTCCGGATCGCCCGTCAGCGCGCCTGGGCGGCCCAGTGTCACCGCGCCTGTGTGGGTACCGCCGTTGCCGGTGCCGGAGGAGTCCTCGGCGCTCGTGCCGGATCGCTCACCCAGCCGCCAATAGCCGACCGGCTTGTCGGCCACCACCTGCGCCGCATAGGCGGGCTCGCTGGTGACCGCCAGCTGCTGAGTCGCCGCCGACTGCGCGGGTGCCGAGCCCGCCGGAGCCGCCGACGCGCTGCTCTGCACCGGACCGGGCTGCGCGCTGGGCGACTGTCCGGGGTTGCCGAGCACACCCTTGATGTAGTGGGAGTCGATCTGTGCCGGGGTCAGGGCCTTGTTGTAGATCGCGACCTCGTCCAGGCCGCCGACAAAGCGGTCCGCCGCGTCGTCTCCACGCGCGCCCAGCTTGAGGCTGCCCACGCCGTTGGTCGGCGCCTTGGCCATCAGGGTGGACGTCTGCAACTGCCCGTCGAGGTAGGTCCGCAGCGTCGTTCCGTCATACGCCGCCGCCACGTGATGCCATCGCAGCTGCTCGACACTGCGGGAGCTGGTCACGCCGAGCTGCGCTTGGTCGGCGATCGTGAGCGCCTGCAGCTTGTTGCCGTTGACCAGGCGCAAGGCGTAGCCGTTGCGCGACGGCAGGCAGTCGCCGCCGTCGTACTTCTCGACGATGCCCTGCGGGCCACCCGCCGCGTCCTTGACCCAGGCCTCCAGCGTGTAGGCGCCGGTGATGCTGAGCGAGGCGCTGTCCGGAATCTCGGCGTAGCCGTCGTCGAGTCGGACTGCGGTGTCGGCGGAGTCGGCGATCGCCCCTGGCTGGGACCGGCCGACGCGGCCGCGGTAGGCGCCGTTGTTTCCGTTGCCGGAGGCATCGGCCACCGGCTGGCCGGCGGCGTCGTCGAGCCGCCAGTAGCCCACCGGCGCGTCCCGCTTCACCAGCGCGGCGTAGTCCGCCGCGTCCGGCCGGGCGACCCGGACCGACAGCGAGGTGGTCCGCGCCGTACCGCCGGACGGTCGGGTGACCACGTCGATCCGGTAGTTCCCCGGCACTGCGTCAGCGGGTACCTGAACCGAGGTCGCGAGGTCGGACCAGGTCAGCTTCTGGCGGCTGCTCACGCTGAAAGGCAGCTTCGAGTCGCGGACCGTCCACCCGGCCGGAACGCCGACCTCGACGGTGCCGCTGACCATGCCCTGCCCGAGCGCCTCGACCTCCAGGTCCAGCGCAGACGTCTCACCGGGCTCCAGCAACGGACGCGGGGTCGCCACCTTCGTGGCCTCAGCGCTCGGCGCGTCGGCCACCTTCGTCGTCTTGTACGTCGCCCGGACCGTGACCGCCGTCGTGGGCCGGCCGAGGTCGACCAGCTCACGCGCGGCGTCGTACGTCACCGCGCGGCCGTCGACGGTGACCCCGGTCAGCTGGTGACCGCGTGGCGCGCGCAGGTGCAGCACCACGTCCGTCAGCGGTGCCCGTCCGGCGACCACCTGCGGTGGGTCGACCCGCACGGTCAGCCGACCGACCGCCAACTCCGAAGTGGAGGCGAAGCCGACGTCGCCGAAGGAGGTCGGCAGGTCGGAGACCTCGATCCGCTCCCCGTCCGCGAGCCAGGGCCGCGGCGTGGCCGGTGCCAGGTGCAGCCGGGTCGGCACGCCGTCGGCGTCCAGGTCCTCGCTGACCAGCAGACCGCGCATCGCCTCCAGGTAGGTGGCGTTATTCGGCGACAACGGCGGCCAGTACTGCGACCGGTAGTACTCACCGAACTGCGGGCACGGCGAGATCGTGGCGCCCTCGCCGCCGACGAAGGTGTTCGGCGTGAGGTCGTGCGCGAGCATCCCGTAAAAGCTCAGGTCGAGACGGTCGGACTCGGCATTGTCGGCCAGGAACCGCATCAGCGAATAGCCATACTGCTGATCGATACCGCTGGACTTGTACCCGGGCACCGCCGGCCACTGGTTGGGCCGGAGGTTCTGGCAGACACCGGGATCGGCGCTCGACAGGTTGAACCTGGTGAGGCCGAGGAACAGCGACCCGTGCTTGTAGAGGTAGTCCCGCAGCCCGGTCGCCGTCGCACTGCCCGGCTCGAACAGGCCGGTCGCGAGCGCGTACGGCATGATCAGGTTCCAGTAGCTGCCGAGGAAGTCGGTGGTGACCTTGTCGTACGGCTTCGACGAGGCGGGGTCCAGCAGGCCGATCGGCACGAACACCGAGCCGTCCGGCAACACCGTCTTCGACTTCTCCACCGCCCTCAGCAGCGACGAGCGCAGGCCGGCCGCCTCGTCGAGGAACGGCGTCGCCTCGTCGTCACGGCCCGTCAGCCGCAACGCGACACCGATGTCGCGCAGGCCGCGCCAGACCTCGGACTGGTGGTGCAGGCCGTAGACCGGCTCCGGGATGTCGGAGGCGTAGCGGGTCTTGGCCAGCAGACCGTTCGGGTCCGCGACGCGTTGCCGCTTGAAGTCGGCGAGCCAGTCGCGGAACGTCGGCAGGTTCTCCTGCAGTACCGACCCGTCGTTGGTCTGCAGGTAGTACGTCGCCACCGTCTGCAGCTTGATCCCGCGCTCCCAGGACACGAAGAAGCTGCCCTGGCCGCGGCGCAGCATCTCGGTGAGGTTCGCGCGCGCCTTGTCCTGGTAGCCGAAGTCGCCGAGCGAGGTGACCGTCGCCGCGATCTCCGGCACCCAGGCGAAGGACTTGTCCAGCGACTCGTAGCCGTTGCCGACGGTCAGATTGAAGCCCATCACGAGGTTGTTCAGCAGCGTGCTGCGCATGGCGTCCGCGGCGTACTTCTCCGGGATCTTGACCTTGGCGCCGGCGTTGAGCTGCGCCGTCCAGTAGTTGCTGGTGCGGGACTTCGCAGAGCCGTACAGCTCGGCGGACGGGCGTAGGGCGGCGAGCTCGGCCGGCTCGTTCGGCATGACCAGGTAGAGCTCGGCCTTTCCGCGGCTCAGGTCAGGCGTGAAGGTCAGGTCAGGCGCGGACCAGGTCGCCGCGCCGCTGTACGCGACCACGGTCTTCCCACCGAGGGTCAGCAGCCCGGGCTTGGCGACGACGTCCGCCACCTTGTCACGGCTCAGGTTGAGCCGGAGCCGCGGGTGCGCGTTCGCCGGCCCGTTGACGACGAACCGCAGCATGCTGACTGCCGGGCCGCCCGGGGTCGGCGCGGTGACGAACGACTCGCGCTCGTAGCGGACCCCGGCGGCGTCACGATAGGAGTTGGCGAGAATCGGCAGGTATCCGCCGGTCAGGCGGGGCTCGTCCGACCTCGCCTCGGCCTGGCCGTAGCGCTCGGACCCGGCCGCGCCGACGAAGAAGCGGACGCGCTGGGTCGCCCGCGAGTCCGACCATTGCGACATCAGCTCGCTGCCGTCGGCGACGTGCAGCGAGAAGTCTCGCTCCTCGGCCCACCGGCTGGGGTCCGGCGCCGGATAGGTGAAGGGCAGGTAGTACCAGGGCGAGGCGGCGTCCGTCGTACCAGCGTGGTTGGCCGGCACCAGCAGCGGCTTGACGTTGGCCATGGTCGGACCGTCGGGCAGGCCGAGCAACTTCTCGCCCCAGTGGTCGGAACCCTGGTCCAGCGCGTGGTTCACTCGACCGACGTAGCCATCGGGCAAGGTCAGGTCATCGCGTGAGCCGCGCTGGTCGCTGGCCGTCGGTTCGCTGACCGTTTGCTGGCCGACTGCCTGGATGCCGGCCGCCTGGACGTCCGCGGATACCTGCACCAGCAGGCCGGTCGCCAGCGTCACCACCGTTAGCAGCGATAGCGCCGCTCTCGATCTCGTGCCCATTTGATCCACCTTCGCGTGGAGTATCGTGCAGAATACTGGACTAGTCCAGTAACTCTGGAGCATCCTGCTCGCCGGTGTCAATACAGTGGCTGAGGACCCTTTGCGCCTTGGCGCGCCGCATCTGCGGTGTCGGATCGTGTTGGCGTGCGCGGAGCCTGGGGCGACCAACAATCAGGTGGCCGCCGATTTGCGGGTGTCGCGGCCGACGGTGGGTCAGTGGCGCAGCCGGTTCGCGCAACGGCGTCTGGATGGTTTGGTCGACGAGGATCGGCCGGGCCGTCCGCCGTCGATCAGCATCGACCAGTGGAAGAGGTGCTGGTGTCCACGCTGGAGGAAACGCCCAAGGAGGCTACGCACTGGTCCCGCAAGTCGATGGCCGAGAAATCGGGGTTGTCGAAGTCGACGATCGGGCGGATCTGGCGCAAGTTCCACGTCAAGCCGCACCAGGCCGACACGTTCAAGCTCTCGACCGACCCGCTGTTCATGGAGAAGGTTGTCGACGTGGTCGGGTTGTATCTGGACCCGCCGGCCGTGCGGTGGACGAGAAAGTGCAGATCCAGGCATTGAACCGCTCCCAGCCGGTCCTACCGATGATGCCTGGCATGCCCGAACGGCGTACCCACGACTCCGATCTCCATCAACTCCAGGAGCGCGGCGCCTCGCTCCGCCAGCCACAGGTTCGGCAGGGCGGCGCCCTTGTGCTTGCCCCGGGCCCGTAGGTAGCGGCTCAGGGCGCGGGCGGTCTTGGGCCCGAACCGTACCCGCCGATCCTTGGCGCCCTTGCCGTGGAAGTGCACCGACTCCGTGTCGAGGTCCACGTCGGCAACGAGGAGGTTGCCGACCTCGGACAGCCGAGCGCCGGTGTTGCAGTACAGCCGGATCAACGCCTCGTCGCGCAGATTGGCGAAGCCTTTACCCTTGCACGCGTCGAGGAGCTTGCCGGTGTCCTCGTCGCGCATCACCGGGATCAGCTTGCGGGGTGTCTTCGGCTGCCGCACCCACTCCATCGGCGAGCGATCGATGGCCTGCTCGTCGACGAGCAGCCACTTGAAGAACTGCTGCAACCCCTTGTGCTTGTTCAACGCGGTCGAGGCGGACCTGGTGTCGATCATCCAGGCCTGGAACGCCTCCACGTGCGCCCGGGTCACCGCGCACGGGTCATCGGCCGCGTCCTCGGCGTCCGGGTCCGGCGAGTGCTCCCCGAGATAGCGGCCAAGTTGCGCGGCGGCGAGCAGGTAGTTGTAGCGGGTGGTCTGCGGTAGTTCCCGGCCCGCAGCGACCGGTCCCAGTCCCGAAGGAACCCGGCCCAGGTCCGAGACAGTCCGACGGTGAGCTTTTGAAGATCCAGTAGTGGCATGGCAACCTGCCCGGGTCAAGGAGTCCAACAGCGGCGTGCTAGACCGGGCATCCATGCCAAGCAATGAAAAGAGGGTTTCCGCAAGTCGCTGACCTGCGGAAACCCTCTCGCTGTCGGGACGGCCGGATTTGAACCGACGACCCCTTGACCCCCAGTTTTACAACGATTCTGTCACGCGATGCCCGGAACAGGTCGGAACGTCCTTAGAAGCGGACAGAAGCGACAGCCGGAAATGCTGTTCCGTCCCGCGTTTTACCGCCTCATCCGCCGGATCCGATCTTCTCTGTTACCGGGTTCGTTACCGCAGATCATCAAGGGCTTCCCATGCCAGATGGTCCAGCCGGGCTGCATCGCTCGACCGTCAATGGCTCCGGCCATCGATCGGCATGCGCTGCGGCCCGACACACAGTGACACCACCCCCTGCCCCGCAGCGCCGTCGACTACCGTGGGTCATAGCGTTGTCGTCAGGGAACAGCCTGAGGAGGCTGGTCGATCATGGGTGGTGCCGATATCGGCGGAGCGCCGGCCGGTTCACGCTACGCCGACCAGCGGCCCTACGTCGTCGCGGACCGGCTCGATGACCTACGGGGGCCGACGAGCGGCGTGGTTAGCCTCGACCGCCGGCTCGACTGGTCCGGGCGTGCGCGCTACGACCTGGGCAATCCTCGGCGCCTGGCAAGCATGTACGAGACCGTACTGCGCGAGGCCACCGCTCCCGACGACCTCATCCAGTGGCTGGACGCCGCGACCCTGCTGCGCCTGTGGCCGAGCCTCGTGTTGCCCCCACAGGTTCGCCAACTGTGGGAAGCACGGTTTTCCGAACTGGCCACCGCGCGCCGGCACGCCGCATAGTGGCCGACCGGACCCCGCCGATCCATCGCCGGCTGGCGCAGATCGCCCTGCAGGTCGGCGGCCAATACGGGTTCGCGTTGGCCGGCGGGCATGCGATCGCCGCACACGGGATCCTCGACCGCCCCAGCGAAGACGTCGATCTGTTCGCCGACTGGCAACGCCGCGCCGATTTCCCCACAGCCGTGGACGAGGTGATCGCTGCCTACCGTGCCGAAGGCTACCGGGTCGACCTCGACCTTCGACTCGACACGTTCGCCCGGCTGCACGTCACCGACGCAGCCCACCCGGACCAGCAGCACCGTGTGGAGCTGGTCGCCAACTGGCGCGCCCAGCCGCCGGTTCAGATGGACATCGGTCCGGTCCTGCACCCCGACGACGTCATGGCAGGCAAGATGGACGCGCTTTACAACCGCGCAGCCGCCCGCGACTTCCTCGACATCGACGCCGCCATCACCAGCGGCCGGTACACCCTCGACCAGCTTTGCGAACTCGCCCAAGCCGCCGACGACGGATTCGACCGAGCGATGTTCGCCACGTCGACCGCTTCGACGACGAAGACTTCACCGACTACGGCCTGACGTCGGATGAGATCGCCGGATTGCGGGCTCGCGTCTCCACATGGCGAGCCGCGCTACTTCGAGAAGTCGAGTAGAGCCTCCCTGTCCTGACGCCTCCGTCTACCGGGCCCGTCCGACTCACGGCACGTCCGGGTCGGGATGCTCATTCCGACAGCTGCTCGCGGCGGCGTCATCGATGAGGGAGTTGTCGAGGAGCCAGTCGATGGCCCGGCGGGTTGCCCGGGCCTGATGAAAGGCGTGCCAGGCCGCCAGCAGGTGCGGATACTCCTCGTACAGTTCGTCCCTGAACCGGCGGAAGGCGCCCCTGCCCTGGATAGCTCGCTGAAGCCTACGGCCCACCCGCTCGTCGCTGACCCGCTCGGCAGAGTCGGCCATGTCTCGGCCAGACTGATGGGGGCAACGCCTCGATTGGGGCCATGTCGAGTTCGTCGAGGTCCACCGGCGTCTTCCCGTCGATGCCGCGTCTGCCGTCCAGATCATGATCTCCCCGCTGGCCGGATCGATGAGCCAGCGGTACTCGTACGTGCTCTGGTCCTGCAGCGCCGTTGCGATCTCAATCGAGATTGAGGTGGCGTACGTCGAGCATGGTGTCCGCTCCCGTTGCGGTGGTCGTCTACAACTACGGTAGGTCCGCTTCCCTCTTGACCGCGAGACTGCCGGCCCGGCCGATTGTCAGCACGGAGACCCGAGGCCGTGAGGCGACTACTGCTCCAGCAACTTGGAACAGGGAGACCGGGCAGCTACAGCCCAGCGGCGTCGAGCGTCTTGAGGAACGTCGGCCGGCGCTTGTGCGCGATGCGCAGCTCCGCGATGTACCGCCCGAACGCCCCGGGTTCTCTTGCCGCCTCGTACGCCGTCCGAAGGGCGGGGAGCAACGCGACGGCTCGTCGGTAGCGCCGTTTGTCGGCCGAGTCGAGGATCGTTTTCTCGATGAGGTCCCGGTACGGCTGGATCACCTCCTCCGGATGCGTCGCGGCCCGCCTCTGCAGCAGGGTCTGCCACTGCGGTCCGCCGAGCCACCGCTGGTGGTGCAGGGCCACCTGCCAGGCCTCGTCGTCACGGCCCGCCGCCAGCAGCACGTCAACCAGCTCCGAGGCGTACGCCGGCTGCTGGTCAACCCGGTCGCGCAGCACCTGTATCGCCCACGCCGTCGGGTCGTCGCCGCCGACCGTCCCCATGATGTCGATCAAGGAGCGGTAACCCGCAGCGGTGGGATGCCGGGCGAACTCTTCCCGCCGGGCCGCCACCGCACCCGACTTGTCACCAGCGGTGACGAGCATGTCAACCAGGAGGTTGCGGAGCCGATCGGTGTACGGAGAGCCCGTGTTGGCGGCCACGCCCCGCCGGGCCCAATCGATAGCCTCATCCCTGCGGCCGGCGGCACGTAACGCCTCGGCGATCCGCTGGTACTGCACGGCGCTGGTGAGGTGTTCGGCCAGCACGGCGACGTACCGGTCGACGTCGCCCGACACCTCGGCGAGCTGCTCACGCAGGTCACGCACCGCGAACGCGGCGGTCCACGACTCCGGGTCGGCGACACGCGCCCGCTCGGCGACCAGCCGCTCCACCTCCGCGATCCCCCGCTCCCCCAGCGCCGAAGCGAAGTCGGCCAGCCGGATCCGCGGCCAGCCGGGACCGTCGCACTCCAACTTCACCAGCCAACCGGCCAAGCTGACCGGATTCGGCAGTGCCGCCGCACAGGCCTTCGCATACAGGTCCATGAGCTCCTGCAGGTCGTCACCGACGATCCCGGAGGAGTCGTCCATATACATCAGCGCCCGCGTGATGCGGTCGACGGCCTTGCGCAATACCGGCACCGCGAGTTCCGCCCGCCCCACGGCGACCAACCGAGCACCCTCCTCGGCCACCTGGCGGGCGGCCTGCGAGTACTCACGTCGCCCCCGGTAGGGATCGCGCCGGCGATCCCAGCGCAGCCGGTCCACCAACACCGTCAGCTCATCACCGGTCACCGGTCCATCTCAGCAGACCGCGACCCGGACCTCGGGAACGCGCCGCTTATCCTGTGGGCGTGCCGGATGACCAGGACCTGGATAACGCGATCAAGACGATCCTCGTCGACGCCTACGGCGCCGACGAGCAGCACACCGCGTTCCTCACCGTGATCGAGGACGAGACCCGCTTGCCCACCACGGCGGCCCTGCTGGGCACCCCGGTTGTCCTCACATCCATTGATTACACGAACGAGGCACGCGGCATCGTCGCCACCTGTCACGGCCCGCACGGCATGGGCGAGGTCACCTTCGCCGACCTGGCGTTCCCGCCGGACACGGTCACCGCCTGGATCCATGCCGCCTACCGGCGCTATCTCGGCCTGACGCCCTTCCCGGCCCAACCGAGACCCGAATGGACCTGGCCCAGCACCTGACGCTGCCTCAGCGCGGCGAGCGTACGCGGCCAGCCGCTCGCTTACCGGGCTGACCCGCGGCCTCGGCGCCCGCCGGAAATGCTCCGGTTTGTACGCGCGCAGAAGCTCCTCGCCGTCGCGGGCCCAGTCGAAACGCGGCTTCTTCAACAGTCGCCGAAACACGACACTGGCCCGCTCGGGATCACGCTCCGCCAGCCGCCGCAGCACCAGCGGGGCGACGCTGTCATCCTGCAGGTACGCCAGCGTGTGCTCACGGTAGCGGCGGCGGCGCAACAGGTTCGGATCCGCGAACGCCGCCTCCACCAGCCCGAACTCGGCGTAGAAACCCAACCCGTCGACCTCGTCGTAGATCATCGCCACCGTCTCCGCGTCCACGACATCCGGCGGCAACTCCAACCTCGCCGGCTCGTCGCCGGCCACTGCGGAGGACGACGTGGCAGAAACCTCCGCGCGACAGAAGGCGTGGTAATCGGCCATCCGGTCCACTACCTGATCGCCGGCCACCACCACCAGATCACTGCCGAAGAACCGCACGAACCTGTCCCGGTCCTGGCGTTGCACCTCCCACGCCTGGGCCAGCCTCTCCGGGTTCCGGTACACCGCCTCCGGCGCGCGCAGCGACATCTCCAACGCCATCTCGTACGCGACGTCCCGCTCCTGCGCCCGCCACACGTTCATCGGGCCGCTGATCATCCACTCCTCGCCCACCGCCACCAGCCGAGCGAGTAGGAACGACCGACGCGGCGTACGCCGGAACACCGACGGACCCATGTTGGAACGCACCCGGTAGGTCAACTCATCAACGAGGTGTACCACCAGCAGCGCAGCCCCGTCGCGCCCCTTCACCTCGAACGGCCCCTGCACCACGTCCCGCCATCCCAGCAGCATTCGCCGCTCCAGCTCGGGCAACTCCGGGTGCGCGGCTACGAACTGCTCCACCACCGTCCGGCCGTTACGCAGCCGATGCTCCAGGACGAAGTAGTCCCACAGGATCATCATTGTGTGCTCATCAAGCGGACCCCGACCGCCATGCTGGCTCGCGAGCACATCGTCGAACGCCCGGTCGTAGCGCGGCTGCTGCGAGAACGCCACCAGCTGCCGCTTCAACTCACCCGCACGATTCAACAGATCATCATCAACGCTGACCGGCACGCCTGTTCATACCACGACCCGACACCCGCGGGATCCGACACGCTCACTGCCCAGCCGCCACCTCACCGAGCCCGCGACAGGCGCCCTCCGACGACCGTGCTGCATGCAGAAGGGTCCTCGATCTACCGAAGCCACAGCCGCCGGCACCTGCAGCACATGACGCGAAATCAAGGAAGCAACATGCCGGTCCATCCGCCATCAGCGCGAAGTCGCAGGCCAGAGCCGGTGAGCGCGAGGGGAACGACGGCCAATCCGCGGCACGGTTACCGCCATCAAAGATCATCCGTTACCGGATGTTACCGCCGTTACCTGGGAAGGTCTTCATCTCCCCAGGTCAACCAGTCGGGACGGCCGGATTTGAACCGACGACCCCTTGACCCCCAGTTTTCCAACGATTCTGTCACGCCGTGCCAGAACAGCGCGATACATCCACACATCCGGACAGAACGACATCACGCATCACGTCCTAACGCCATCCCATGTCAGCCAATCCCCCACCGGCGGGCCTTCGCTGTTACCAGGTCCGTTACGGCGAACGGTCAAGGACCCGCCCTGCCGCCCCATCCAGCCGGCGGTGCCCGAGTGCTGGCGCTGCACCCCCACGGTGTGACGGCCCTTTTTCACGCCGGCCGGCGCCCGTTTGTTGAACTGGTCAGCTCACATCGACTCAGTTCAGCGTCCGAGTTCGACCTCGATCTCCACCTCGACGTCGTCGCGGACCTTGAGCGCGCCGAGGAAAGCCGAGTACGGCTTGATTCCGTACGCCGACTGGGTGACCACCGTGGTGGCGCGGTACCGGTCGGGTGTCACCTCGCGTACCTCGACGTCGACGGGGGCGGCGACCCCGTGCAGAGTGAGCGTTCCGCTGATGGTGGCGGAGTCGTCGCCGGCGACGACGCGGGCGGACTCGAAGGTGGCAGTCGGGTGGCGGTCGACGTCCAGCGTCCGCCGGGCGTTGTTCTCGATCTCGCCCCGGTCCTTGTCGGTCAGCGGCCGCGCACCGCCGGTGCCGGCCCGCACGGCCAGCGATCCCAGCTCCACGCGAGCCGTCGCGGTGGCATCCGCCGACCCGGTCTCGGGAACGTTCACCTGCACCGACCAGTCGGTCACCTCGATCGTCAGGTCGTGGCCGACGGCCGACCCTGCACCCTTGCGGCCGGTACGCAGCAGCATGCGCCCGTTGTCCGGGCCGAACCGCAACCGGCCGGTCCTGATCTCCACCCGGCCAAGCGTAGGCGGATTCATCACCACCCGTGCCGCGATCAGCCGCGTCTTCGCGCCAGCGCCGGGTCTACGCCACGTCCATCGGGCTACCGGATCCGCCAATCAGCCCCGACGCCACGGTCGCCTGCGCACCTGTCCCTGCCACTGCCCACACCGGATGTCCGCAGGAGGCCAGGTACACGCCGCAGTGCAGGCACCGGACCAGGTACGCGTCGGCTCACCGGCCCCGTCCATCCGCGGCAGCATCTCGTCGGCCTGATCTGTCGGCCATCCGAGCCTTGACACGCCGACGTCCCGGAATCGAGTGCGGGCGGATGACGGCCGCGGGCGGATGACGGCGGCTCCGCTGCCCTCAGCGCCGGGCGCCGCCCGGTCGGCCTCGGCCGGTCCCGGAGGCCCGCTGACCGATGCGCGGAGCCCGTACCACCGAGGAGTTGCCCGATCCGGGGCGGAAGTCCCGCGCCGCACCGGCAACCATTTCGTCGGGATCGCGACCGAGCGCCTGCCGAATGTGCGGCGGGACCA
Organism: Micromonospora sp. NPDC007271; assembly: GCF_040634005.1. Taxonomy (NCBI): domain Bacteria; kingdom Bacillati; phylum Actinomycetota; class Actinomycetes; order Micromonosporales; family Micromonosporaceae; genus Micromonospora; species Micromonospora sp. NPDC007271. Next base: position 32,403 of record NZ_JBEYER010000027.1, on the reverse strand, counting down.
CCTCCGACGTCGCCATCGCCATCCGCACCTGCACCGAGCGGTCGTCAACCAGGCATCGCAGATCCGCCTCGGTCAGCTCGACCGCGAGCACCAGCGCGGCGCGGACGTCCACCACGGGATCCTGGGCGAGTGCGCTGCGCTGGGCGGTGGTGGTCCGCGGGTTGCGGGCGAGACCCTTGCGTACGCGTGCGGTGCGATCGGCCATCAGGGCGGTGATCACGTCGGGGTCGTGGGTGTGGGTGGCGAGTCGTTCCCGTACCTCTGGTGAGACGTCCTCGACCAGCCGCGCGGCCAGCTCGGGCTCCAGTTCGCGCCTCTCCGCGAGGAGACCACGAAGCTCCTTGTCGGGGGCCTCCGCCATCACCCGGCGAATCGACTCGTCGCAGGCCGGATTGCCGGCGACCCCCCAGCGGACCCACCGGTCGGCGTCCTTGACGAGCCGCAGGAGATTGGCGACCGAGGTCGAGGGGTTTCTCGCCACGGCCTCCCGGACGTGACGATCATGGTCCCGGGTCAGTGGTCGCAATGCCTGCGCGGGCGCGTCGGTGCGGGTCGCGACCGCCTCACGGACCACGGCCGACGGGTCGGACGCCAGGTCGATGAGAGTCATCTGCGGCGTTGTGGGGTCCTGCGCGAAGGCGAGCCGCGCATCGACGCTGCCACCCGTCACACCGTCCGCGGCGGCACCTGACCCACTGTGACGGTTGGTCCCGCCGACGTCCTGCTGTTTCCCCATGGGCGCCATCATGTCACGGGCCGACCGGGGAACCGCGAGCCCTGACCAGCGCTTGACGGTGGTCGAAGCATCACTTCCGCGGATCCCCCGGCAGGTCGACACCGACGCGCGGCCCCCGCAGAGGCACGAGCGGGGCGACCTGGCTCCTGCCGGCCTTGGATGTCAATGGTTTCGGGGGGCCACCAGGCCGGATTCGTACGCGAGGACCACAAGTCGGGCTCGGTCACCGGACGACGAGCTTGCGGGTGCTCGACGGTGCGAGCAGGGCGTCACCGCGCGAGGTTCTCCACGGTCCATCGGATCGACATTGACGCGAAATCAAGGAAGCAACATGCCGTTCCATCCGCGATCGGCGCGAAGCCGCAGGCCGGAGCGGGTGAACGCGAGGGGGCAGACGGCCAATCCGCAGCACGGTTACTGCCATCAAAGATCATCCGTTACCGGATGTTACCGCCGTTACCTGGGAAGATCTCCATCTCCCCAGGTCAACCGGTCGGGACGGCCGGATTTGAACCGACGACCCCTTGACCCCCAGTCAAGTGCGCTACCAAACTGCGCCACGTCCCGTTGCCCCCGCCTGGTCTCCCCTGCGGCAGCCGGTACAGCTTAGCGCAGGATCTTCATGCGGTGCGCACAGGCCCCTCCCGCGTCGCGGGTGCCCCGCAGCACTCCCCGTAGAGCGTCCTAGGAAAGAAGCCGCCGGGGGTTTCCCGGCGGCTTCTGGACGGAATCTCAGCCGTGGGCCTTGCCGCGTCCGCCCGGGCCGACCTTCTTGCGTGGGCGTACCGAAATCTCGATCGGGGTGCCCTCGAAGCCGAACTCCTCGCGGAGCTTGCGCTCGACGAAGCGCTGATAGCCGGCGTCCAGCGGGCCGGTGGTGAACAGCACGAACCGCGGCGGGGACGCCCCGGCCTGGGTGGCGAAGAGGATGCGCGGGGCCCGGCCGCCGCGCACCGGGTGCGGGGTGGCCTGGACCAGGGCGGTGAGCCACTGGTTGAGTTGCGCGGTGGGGATGCGGGTCTCCCAGCTGGCCAGGGCCTTGCGCAACGCGGGGGCGAGCTTGTCGACCGCCCGGCCGGTCTGCGCGGACAGGTTGAGCCGGATCGCCCAGGGGATGCGGCGCAGCTCCCGGTCGATCTCCTTGTCCAGGTAGTACCGGCGGTCGGCGTCGACCAGGTCCCACTTGTTGAACGCGATGACCAGGGCCCGGCCGGCCTCGACGACCATGGAGAGGATCCGCTGGTCCTGCTCGCTGATCACCTCGCTGGCGTCGAGCAGCACCACCGCCACCTCGGCCGCCTCGATCGCCGAGGCGGTGCGCAGGCTGGCGTAGTACTCGGTGCCGCTGGCCTTGCCGACCCGCTTACGCAGCCCGGCGGTGTCCACCAGCTGCCAGGTCTCCCCGCCGATCTCCACCAGGCTGTCGACCGGGTCGACGGTGGTGCCGGCGACCGAGTCGACCACCGCCCGCTCCTCCCCTGAGAAGCGGTTGAGCAGGCTGGACTTGCCGACGTTGGGCCGGCCCACCAGCGCCACGCGACGCGGGCCGCGCGGGCGGTGCTCCACCACCTTCGGCGCCTCGGGCAGCGCGTCCAGGATGGTGTCGAGCAGGTCGCCGGAGCCGCGGCCGTGCAGCGCGGAGACCGGGTACGGCTCGCCGAGGCCGAGCGACCAGAGCGCGGTCGCCTCCATCTCGACGGCGGCGTTGTCGGCCTTGTTCGCCACCAGGATCACCGGCTTGGCGCTGCGGCGCAGCATCTTCACCGCGGCCTCGTCCACGTCGGTCGAGCCGACCGTCGCGTCGACCACGAACAGCACCACGTCGGCGGTGGCGACGGCGGCCTCGGCCTGCGCGGCGATCGCCGCGGCGCGGTCCTTGGCGTCGGGCTCCCAGCCGCCGGTGTCCACCACGGTGAACGCCCGCCCGTTCCACTGCGCGTCGTACGGGACCCGGTCGCGGGTCACCCCCGGGATGTCCTCGACGACCGCCTGCCGGCGGCCGATGATCCGGTTGACCAGCGTCGACTTGCCCACGTTGGGTCGGCCGACCACGGCCACCACGGGCTGCGGGCCGGCCGGCTCCGCGGCGTCGAGCTCCGGCTCGCGCAGCTCGACCCAGCCGCCGATCTCGTCGCTCATGCCGCCGCCCCCCTCCGCTTTTCGGCGGCGCGAGGCGCCGCGCTGTTGAACCGAATGGTCCGCTCGTTCACGCCACACCCCGCTCGGCGAGCAGCTCACGCAGCCGGGCGACGACCTCGTCGATGCCCAGCTCGGTGGTGTCGAGCACGACCGCGTCCGGGGCCTGCTGCAGCGGGTTGGTTTTGCGGGTCGAGTCGAGCTTGTCGCGCCGGGCCAGGTCGGCGGCGGTCGCGGCGACGTCGCTGGCGTCCTCGGCGCTGCGCCGCTGGGCGCGGGCCGCCTCCGACGCGGTCAGGTAGACCTTCAGGTCGGCGTCGGGGGCCACCACCGAGCCGATGTCGCGGCCCTCGACCACGATCCGGCCGGCGTTCGTGATCATCTGCCGCTGCCGGGCGACCAGCAGCTCGCGTACGGCCGGCACGGCGGCCACGGCGGAGACCGCGCCGGTCACCTCGGGGCCCCGGATCTCCTTCGCCACGTCCACGCCGTCCGCGGTCACGCCGTACCCCTCGGGGTCGGTGCCGATACGCAGGTCGACCTCGCTGGTGACCTTGGTCACCGACTCGGTGTCGGTCAGGTCGACGGCGGAGCGCAGCACCGCCCAGGTCACCGCCCGGTACATCGCACCGGTGTCGAGATAGCGGGCCCCGATGCGGACGGCGAGCCGCCGCGAGACGGTGGACTTGCCCGAACCGGATGGCCCGTCCACCGCGACCACGCACCGTCCGGTCCGTTCGTTCTCCCCCACCGTGTTCCTCCTCAGCCCGTACCTCGCCGGCCGCCGGTGTCTTCGGCGCCGTTGAGCGGTTGTCCCTCGTCCATGATGCCCGCGGCCGTGACCGGCCGCGCGGCGGCATCGCCGGGCGCGACCCGCGACACCCGTGCCCGCCCCGGCAACTCCAGGTCGATGCGCCTGGCGCCAGGACCGGGAGCCGGCGATACCGCGAGGAAGCCTACCGGGACGCGTACCCGCAACGGCGGGTCAGTCACCCACCGCCTTGAACAGGGCGGCGACCTCGGCGTTGGTGAGCCGCCGGGTCCGTCCGGCGCGCAGGTCGCCGAGGCGGATCGGCCCGATCGAGGTACGCACCAGCCGGCTCACCGGATGCCCGACCTCGGCCAGCAGGCGCCGGACGATGTGCTTGCGCCCTTCGTGCAGGGTCACCTCCACCTGGGCGGTCTTGCCCAGGGTGTCCACCACCTTGAAGGAGTCGACCTGCACCGGCCCGTCCTCCAGCTCGACGCCGGCCTGGAGGCGCTTGCCGAGGTTGCGCGGGATCGGCCCGCTCACCTCACAGAGGTAGGTCTTCGGCACCCCGTACGACGGGTGCATGAGGCGGTGGGTGAGGGTGCCGTCGTTGGTGAGCAGCAGCAGGCCCTCGCTGTCCGCGTCGAGCCGCCCGACGTGGTAGACCCGCTGCTCCACCCGGTTGCCGAGGAAGTCCGACAGTGCGGCGCGGCCCTTCTCGTCCGCCATGGTGGAGACGACTCCGCGGGGCTTGTTCATGGCCAGGTAGACCAGGCGGGTGTCGGCCTGCAGCCGCTCGCCGTCGACGTGGATGACGTCGCGGGTGGGGTCGGCCTTGTCGCCGAGCTGGGCGACCCGGCCGTTGACGGTGACCCGGCGCCGGAAGATCAGGTCCTCGCAGGCACGCCGCGATCCCACCCCGGCGGCGGCGAGCACCTTCTGCAGGCGCTCGGCGCCCTCGTACACGGGGGCGTCGGGTTTAGGGGCACGGTCATCGCGTCGCATCGGCAAGCTCTTCTACGTCGTCGGGCAGGAAGGGGGCCAGGGGCGGCAGGTCGTCGACCGTGTTCAGCCCCAGCTTCTCCAGGAACATCGTGGTGGTCCGGTAGAGGTATGCCCCGGTGTCCGGTTCGGTGCCGCACTCCTCGACCAGGCCGCGGGAGACCAGGGTACGGAGCACCCCGTCGCAGTTGACACCCCGGATGGCGGAGATCCGCGACCGGGTCACCGGCTGTTTGTAGGCGACCACGGCCAGGGTTTCCAGCGCGGCCTGGGTGAGCCGTACCGATTGCCCGTCCAGCACGAACCGCTCGACGTAGGTGGCGTATTCCGGGCGGGTGTAGAGACGCCAGCCACCGGCGGCCCGACGCAGCTCGAAGCCGTGCCCGGCGGCGGTGTAGCCGGCCGCGATGTCGTCGAGCATCGGGCCGATCCGCTCCGGGGGCTGCTCCAGCACCTGGGCCAGGGTCAGCTCACTGACCGGCTGGTCCACCACCAGCAGGATGGCCTCCAGCGCCCCGCGCAGCTCGGTGTCGCTCAGCTCGGGTGCCGGCTCCGGCGCCGGCGCCGCCCGCCGCCGCCCCCGCTTCGTGGGTACGCCTGCCTCGTCGCCCTCCCCCGCTGACTCGCCAGCACCCGTCGACCCCGCCTCGGCGGCCCCGCCGCTCTCCTCGGAGGTCTCGGCAGTGTCCGGCCCCTCCAGGGGAACCTCCATACCAAGATCCGGAGCAGACTGTGACTCTGTCTCAGCGACGGTGGAGAGCGTGGAAGGGTGGGGCCCCGCAAGGTGCGCTTCGCTGCCAAGATCTGCGGCGGGCTCGGGCTTCGGGGGTACGGGCCGCTCCCACGGGGGGATCCAGGCGGCGGCCTGGTCGGCCAGCGAGTCCTGCCGCTCCTCGTCACTCATCAGGACCCCTCCCGCGTGGTTGCCGGGTCGCCGCTGGGCGCCGGCGGGGCCGGCTCCGGGGAGCCGGCGTACTCGTCGATGGTCAGCTCGGTGTCACCCTCGATGGGGCCGGTCCACCGGACGGTCAGCTCCTCCAGGGCGTGCTCCTGGACAAAGGCGACCAGCCCCTGCCGGTAGAGCTCCAGCAGGGCGAGGAACCGGGCCACCACCTCCAGGGTGATCTCGCAGTCGGCGCAGAGCAGCGAGAAGGTCGCCGTGCCGGCGCGGCGCAGCCGGGCGGAGATGATCTCGGCGTGCTCCCGGACGCTGACCCGGACCATGTGCACGTGCGCGATGGACACCTCGGGCACCGGCTTCGGGGTCATCGCCTTCAACGCCAGCTTGAGCAGCCGCTCCGGGCCGATGCCGAGCACCAGGTCGGGCAGCGCCTCGGCGTACCGGGGTTCGAGGGTGACCGCCCGGGGGTAGCGCCGGCCGCCGACCGCCTCCAGCTCGGCCAGGTGCGCCGCCGCCTCCTTGTACGCCTTGTACTGCAAGAGTCGGGCGAAGAGCAGGTCCCGCGCCTCCAGCAGGGCCAGGTCCTCTTCGTCCTCCACCTCGGCGGCGGGCAGCAGCCGGGCCGCCTTCAGGTCGAGCAGGGTGGCGGCGATCAGCAGGAACTCGCTGGTCTCGTCCAGGTCCCACTGGTCGCCCATGGCCCGGATGTACGCGATGAACTCGTCGGTGACCTTGTGCAGGGCCACCTCGGTGACGTCGAGCTTGTGCTTGCTGATGAGCTGGAGCAGCAGGTCGAACGGGCCGGTGAAGTTGTCCAGCCGGACGGTGAAGCCGCTGGCCTCCTCGGCGGTGGCCGGGGCCACGGGCACCACGCCGTCGACCTCGGCGGCCAGTTCGGCGGCCACGGAGTCGCCGGCGTCGCGGGGCGCGGGCGGGTCGAGGGGTGGTGCGGTCACCGGAGAACCGTAGTCCACGGCCCGGACACCCGGCGTTCGACCTACCGCTCCGCCTGGGCGGCGATCACCTCACGGGCCAACTGCCGGTAGTTGCGGGCACCGGAGGAGGCCGGGTCGAGGGTGGTGATCGGGGCGCCGGCGACGGTCGACTCGGGGAACTTCACCGTCTTGGTGATCACGGTCTGGTAGACCTTGTCGCCGAACGCCTCCACCACCCGCTGCAGCACCTGGCGGCAGTGGGTGGTGCGGCTGTCGTACATGGTGGCGAGGATGCCCTCGAGCTCCAGGTCGAAGTTGAGCCGCTCGCGCACCTTGTCGATGGTGTCCAGCAGCAGCGCGACGCCGCGCAGGCTGAAGAACTCGCACTCCAGCGGGATGAGTACGCCGTGCGCCACGGTCAGCGCGTTGATCGCCAGCAGCCCCAGCGAGGGCTGGCAGTCGATCAGGACGAAGTCGTACTCCTTGCGGATCGACCTGAGGACCCGGGCCAGGGCCATCTCCCGGGCGACCTCGTTGACCAACTGGATCTCGGCGGCGGAGAGGTCGATGTTGGCGGGCAGCAGGTGCAGCCCCGCGACGTCGGTCTTGATCAGGACGTCCTCGGCGGTGACGTCGTCCTGCATGAGCAGGTTGTAGACCGACAGGTCGAGGTTGTGCGGGTTGACGCCCAGACCGACGGAGAGGGCGCCCTGCGGGTCGAAGTCGACCAGCAGCACCCGGCGGCCGTACTCGGCGAGCGCGGCACCCAGGTTGATGGTGGTGGTGGTCTTGCCGACGCCACCCTTCTGGTTGGCCATCGCGATGATCCGCGCCGGGCCGTGCCGGTCGGTCGGCATCGGCTCGGGGATCGGCTTACGCATCGTGTACGCCGCCGGGTCGGCCGGGCCGAGGTCGGCGCCGAGCGACGCCTGCTGCTCACGGAGCTCCGACGTCCAGGTCTCGGCACGGTCACCGTTGCCAGCCATGTCCTCGTTGCCCCCTCCCGACGACCACCCGGTGTCGGAGCCGTCCGACGTCCCTCGCGGCGCCGCTGCGTACCCCCGGTTCGTCGCCCCATGAGGTCCACGCCGATGCCGACTGTACGCCACCCGCCAGCAGCGCGTTCGGTACCGGGTCGGCGTGTCGGCCCGCGCGCCCGCCGGGACGGGTCCGAAGAGGTCAGCCACGAGCCCGCGGGTGGGCGGTCGCGTACACCTCGCGCAGCCGTTCCACGGTGACCAACGTGTAGACCTGGGTGGTGGTCACCGAGGCGTGGCCCAGCAGTTCCTGCACCACCCGCACGTCGGCGCCGCCGTCGAGCAGGTGGGTGGCGTACGAGTGACGCAGGGTGTGCGGGGAGACCGCCTCGGGTCCGGTCACCGGCAGGCCGGCCCGTTCGGCCGCGCCACGCAGGACGGTCCAGGCGCCCTGCCGGGTCAGCGGGCCGCCCCGGGCGTTGACGAAGACCGCCGGCGTGCCCCAGCCGGCGGCGAGCAGCGCTGGGCGGCCCCGGACCAGCCACGCGCGCAGCGCCTCGACCGCGTACCCGCCGACCGGCACGAGGCGGCTGCGGCCACCCTTGCCGTGCAGCAGGACGGTGCCCTCCGCCACGTCCAGGTCGTCCACCACCGCGCCGACCGCCTCGGAGATGCGCGCGCCGGTGCCGTACAGGAACTCCAGCAGCGCCCGGTCGCGCAGCGCGCGGGGTGCCGCGTCGCCGGTGGCGGTGACCGGGCCGGCCGTCTCCAGCAGCCGCACGACGGCGTCGACCGGCAACGCCCGGGGCAGCCGGCGCGGCGGGGTGGGCGGGCGGACGTCGCGGCCGGGGTCGGCGCCGGCCAGTCCCTCGCGCAGCGCGAAGCGGTGCAGGCCCCGGACGGCGCTGGCGGCGCGGGCCGCCGACGACGCGGCCAGCGGCGGATGGTCGGCGTCGCCGGCGCGTAGCCGGGCCAGGTGACCCTCGACCGCGGCGGGCCCGACGGCGGCCAGGTCGGTCACCCCGGCCGCGGCCAGGGTGGCGAGGTAGCGATCAAGGTCCCGGCGGTACGCGGCGAGGGTGTTCACGGAGAGTCCACGCTCGACGGTGAGGTGGTCCAGGTAGCCGCGGACGGCACGGCGCAGGGCCGGCGCGGGTTCCGCACCGGCCCCTTGCGTCACAGTGGTCAGCTGAGCACCTCGGCCAGTGGCAGGACGTCCAGGTCGTGCGCCTCGGCGACCGGGCCGTAGACGACCCGGCCGGCGTGGGTGTTCAGGCCCAGCGCCAGGGCCGCGTCGTTGCGCAGCGCCTGCCGCCAGCCCTGGTTGGCCAGCTCGAGGGCGTACGGCAGGGTGACGTTGGTCAGGGCGTGCGTGCTGGTGTTCGGCACCGCCCCCGGCATGTTCGCCACGCAGTAGAAGATCGACTCGTGCACCGTGTAGACCGGGTCCGCGTGCGTGGTGGGGCGCGAGTCCTCGAAGCAGCCGCCCTGGTCGATGGCGATGTCGACGAGCACGCTGCCCGGCTTCATCCGGGAGACCAGCTCGTTGGAGATCAGCTTCGGCGCCTTCGCGCCGGGCACCAGCACCGCGCCGATGACCAGGTCCGCGTCGAGCACGGCCCGCTCGATCTCGTACGCGTTGGAGGCGACGGTCTGCAGATGGCCGCGGTAGATGGCGTCGGCCTGGCGCAGCCGGGCGACGTTCTTGTCCAGCAGCAGCACCTCGGACTGCAGGCCGAGCGCGATGGCGGCGGCGTTCATGCCGGCCACCCCGGCGCCGATGACCACCGTCTTGGCCGCGTACACGCCGGACACGCCGCCCGGCAGCACGCCGCGCCCGCCGCCGGTACGCATCATGTAGAAGGCGCCGACCTGCGGGGCGAGCCGCCCGGCCACCTCGGACATGGGGGCGAGCAGCGGCAGCGACCGGTCGGGCAGCTCGACCGTCTCGTACGCGATGCCGGTGACCTTGCGGTCGAGCAGCGCGTCGGTGCACTCCCGGGAGGCGGCCAGATGCAGGTAGGTGAAGAGCACCTGCCCCTCGCGCATCCGGTGGTACTCCTCGGCGACCGGCTCCTTGACCTTGAGCACCAGCTCGGCGGTCTCCCACACCTCGTCGGCGGTGGCGAGGATCTTCGCGCCGGCGGCGGCGAACTCGTCGTCGGTGAGGCTGGAGCCGACACCCGCGCCGGACTCGACGAAGACCTCGTGGCCGTGGCGGGTGAACTCGTTGACGCCCGCGGGCGTGATCGCCACGCGGTATTCGTGGTTCTTGACCTCTCGGGGGATTCCGACCTTCACGTGCAGACACCTTCTTCCGGGGCTGCTCACCCCCGACTGCGGCGCCGCAGCGGCCCCTTCGCCGACACGGTCCACCGGTCCTGCCGGCGGCAGTCTAGGCGCGCGGGGAGCATCCCGGGAGCAGCACACTGATATCCGGTGTCTGATCGTCCTGACGATGTGTCAGGCATCGATCGGTTCGGGCGGTGGAACGACGCCGGCCGGGCCGGGCTCGCGGCAACCGGCGCCAGATCGGCCGGCTGGTCGGTCCGCGCCTCGCCGGTCGGCCGGCGGCGGCCGGGCGCAGGGGCCGCCCGGTGTCGCCGCCGCGCGGCCCCTGCGTCGTCGTGGCCGCCCTCAGCGGGGCAGCGGCGCCTCCGGCCGGCGCAACTCGGTGAAGCCGGACTCCCGGGCCCGGGCGGCGGCGAGCAGCCCGGCCACGCAGGCGGCGTTGGTGATCTCCCCCGCCAGGACCATCCCGACCGCCTCGTCCAGGTCGACCCGGACGACCTGGAGGTCGGCCTCCTCGTCGCGCCGGTCGTGCCGCTGCTCGGCGGGCACGTCGGCGAGGTCCCGGGCCAGGAAGACCCGGACCACCTCGTCCGAGAAGCCCGGCGAGGTGTGCAGGTCGACCAGCACGTCGATGGTGCCGGCGGTCAGGTCGGCCTCCTCGGCCAACTCGCGGGCCGCCGCGGCGGCCAGGTCCTCGCCGCTGACGTCCATCAGCCCGGCCGGCAGCTCCCACAGGTGCCGGCCGACCGGGTGCCGGTACTGCCGGATCAGCACCACCTGGCCCGCGTCGTCCAGCGCCACCACGGCCACCGCGCCCACGTGCCGCACGTAGTCGCGGGAGGCGGTGCCCCCACCGGGCATGGTGACGTCGTCGCTGACCACCGAGAAGATCCGGCCGGACCAGACCTGCCGGTGCGCGGTCACCTCGTACCGGTGCTCGACCCCGCTCACGCCACTGCCTCGCTCCGCTCGACGGCGGCGCGAGACACCCCGCTGCTTCGCCGAATGGTTCGCTCGCTGCGCTCGTTCACGACCCCGACGCCGCCTTCGCCGCGGCGGCGGCGCCGGCGCGGGTCGCCTTCGCGGCCGCCGCCTCCGGCGGGGCGGTCTGCAGGTCGACCGGCAGCTGGTCGGCCTGCGAGTACGCGACGGCCGCCTTGACGAACGCGGCGAACAGCGGGTGCGGCCGGGTCGGCCGGCTCTTCAGCTCCGGGTGCGCCTGGGTGGCCACGAAGAACGGGTGCAGCTTCCGGTCCAGCTCGACGAACTCGACCAGCCGGCCGTCCGGCGAGGTGCCCGAGATGTGCAGCCCGGCCTTGGTGAGCTGGTCACGGTAGGCGTTGTTCACCTCGTACCGGTGCCGGTGCCGCTCGCTGACCTCGGTGCTGCCGTACGCCTCGGCGACCAGCGAGCCCTCGGCCAGCTTCGCCGGGTACGCCCCGAGCCGCATCGTGCCGCCCAGGTCGCCCTTGCCGGCGACGATGTCCTCCTGGTCGGCCATCGTGGCGATGACCGGGTGCTTCGCCTCCTCGTCGAACTCCAGCGAGTTCGCCCCGTCCAGGCCGGCCAGGTGGCGGGCCGCCTCGATGGTCATGCACTGCAGGCCGAGGCAGAGGCCGAGCAGCGGGATGCCGTTCTCCCGGGCGTACCGGGCGGTGCCGATCTTGCCCTCGATCCCGCGCACACCGAACCCGCCGGGGATGACGATGCCGTCCACGCCGGCCAGGGCCGCTGCCGCGCCGGCCGGGGTGACGCAGTCGTCGCTGGGCACCCAGCGCAGCTGCACCCGCGCCCGGTGGCCGAAACCGGCGGCCCGGATCGCCTCGCTCACCGACAGGTACGCGTCGGGCAGGTCGACGTACTTGCCGACCAGCGCCACGGTCACCGTGTGACGCGGCTGGTGCACCCGGTCCAGCAGGTCGTCCCAGCTGGTCCAGTCCACGTCCCGGAACGAGACGCCCAGCCGGCGCACCACGTACGCGTCGAGACCCTCCCGGTGCAGCACCTTCGGGATGTCGTAGATGCTCGGCGCGTCCGGGGCGGCGGTGACCGCCTCCCGGTCCACGTCGCAGTAGAGGGAGAGCTTCTCCTTGACCTTGTCCGGGATCTCCCGGTCACAGCGCAGCACCAGGGCGTCCGGCTGGATGCCGATGCTGCGCAGCTGCGCCACCGAGTGCTGGGTCGGCTTGGTCTTCAGCTCGCCCGACGGCGCCAGGTACGGCACCAGCGACACGTGCAGGTAGAAGCAGTTGTCCCGGCCCAGGTCGTGGCGGACCTGCCGGATCGCCTCGAGGAACGGCAGCGACTCGATGTCGCCGACCGTGCCGCCGACCTCGGTGATCACCACGTCGGGCACCTGGCCCTCGGCGTCCGGCTCACCCATGCCGAGGATCCGCGACTTGATCTCGTTGGTGATGTGCGGGATGACCTGGACCGTGTCGCCCAGGTACTCGCCGCGCCGCTCCTTGGCGATCACCGCCGAGTAGATCTGCCCGGTCGTGACGTTCGCCTTGCCGGACAGGTCCCGGTCCAGGAACCGCTCGTAGTGGCCGACGTCGAGGTCGGTCTCGGCGCCGTCCTCGGTGACGAAGACCTCGCCGTGCTGGAACGGGTTCATCGTCCCCGGGTCGACGTTGAGGTACGGGTCGAGCTTCTGCATCACCACCCGCAGCCCGCGCGCGGTGAGCAGGTTGCCGAGGCTGGAGGCGGTGAGGCCCTTACCCAGCGAGGAGGCGACGCCCCCGGTGACGAAAATGTGCCTGGTCGTCCGTGCTGAAGGGGCCAAGGCCTGCTCCCGTGTCGTCCGTAGCGGTCGTGCGAACCGCCGTGCCGATCACCGAAATGATCACGCGATCCACGGGATTCCACGGTAACACCTTCCCCGCCCCGGACCAGCGTCGCACCCACCGTCGGCGCACGTGAAACCGCTTCCGCCTCAGCCGGAGGGCACCTCCACCGACGCCGGGGCACCCTGGGCGGGCACCCGCACCGACCGGCCGGCCCGCCCGGTCGACGCCTGCGAGCCCGCGGTGGCTTCGCCCGGCGGGGCGGCGTTCGCTGCCCCGCTCCGGGCCTCCGCGCCCCCGCCGCCGACGGCCCCGGTCGGCCCAGCCGGGTCACCCGACCCGCCGACCCCGCCGGCCCCCCGGTCGGCAGCCCCCCGGTCGGCGGCCTTCGCGTCGGCGGCCTGCGCGTCGGCGGAGCCGGGCGCCGGGCCGCCACCCGGGCGGGTACCACCACCTCCCGGTCCCCTGGCCCCGCCGCCGCCCTGCTCGGCGCCGGGCCGCCCGCCCGGCAGGGTGCGGTCGGTGGCATGGTCGAGCACCCGCAGGGCGGCGAGCGCCGCCATCGGCACCACCAGGGCAGCCGCCGCCCCGGCCACGTCCAGCGCGGCGCCGCCCAGCACCCCGCCCATGCCGGCGGCCACCCCGGTGCCGGCCATCGCGGCCCGGATCGCCGGGTAGATGCCGAACAGCCGCAGCAGGCCGCCCCAGGGCTGGAGCAGGGCGAGCCAGACCAACGCGGCACCGGCCACGGCCAGGACGGTGAGCGGGCTGTTGACCAGGGTTTCCATGTTGGCGGCGCTCGACCGGTGCAGGGTGAGCCCGCCGGTGCCCTCGCCGAGGGCGGCGAGGAACCGGCCCACACTGCCCCGCTCGGCCTCCGGCCGGCGCAGGTCGATCACGGCGAGGCCGATGCTGAGCGCCAACCCGGCCACCGTGGCCCAGGACAGGCGGCTCACCGTCAGCCAGCCGCCGATGCAGATCGCGGCCGCCACACTCACCCCGGCGGCGAGCGCGACCGCGCCCGTCGAGTCCGCCCCCAGGTAGGGGCTGCCGACGACCACCACGGCCGCGCCGCCCACCGCCACCATCACCACCGGACGCCAGGCCCGGGGCACCCGCTGGGCCAGCCAGCCGCCGCAGAGCAGCGAGCCGGCGATGAACACGCCCAGACCGACGGTGCCGAGGCCGGCGTACCGGCCGCCCTCCAGGGCGGAGTAGCCGACCACACCGTTGAGCTGCAACCGTGAGCCGGTGAGCACGTCCGCGCCGACCACCAGGGTGGCCAACCCGGCCACCGCGCCGAGCGGGCCGAGGGTGCGGTCGTGCCCCGGGCTGAACCGGACGGCGGCCGTGCCCCCGACGATCAGCAGAGCGGTCACCGCCGCGAACCACCAGCCGGCGTGCGCACCGCGCCACCACGGCGCGGCGTCGGCGAGCAGGGCGGCGGGCACGGCGAGCGCGGCGGCGACCAGCAGCAGCTCCACGACCGCCACCACCCGCCGGGACGCCGGTTCGGGCCCGTGCGGGCCGGCGTGCCGGCGGGCCCGCCGCAGCAGCGGCAGAACCGCCACGCCGAGGGCCACCTGGGCGAGGGCCAGCACGGTGAAGAACCAGCCGGCGACCGGGCGCAGCGCACCCGCCTCGCGGTCCGCGTCCGCCGGCATGTCGATCGCGGTACGCAGGTCGGCCGGGCGCCCGCCGACCGGCACCGCGGCCCGGCCGAGGAAGAGCCGCTCTGGCATCGGCCGGTCCAGCACGGCGAGGGCGGTGGGGGCCAGATCCACCAGTTGCAGGTAACCCTCGCGGGTGGTGCTCGGCGAGGTCAGCCAGCCCCGCTCCCAGCCCGGGCCGTTCGCGACGGCCACGTGCAGCCGGGCCGGTGCGTCGGTGTCGGCGACACCCGCGAGCATCACCAGCGAGCGAGGCGGCCGGGCCGCGAGCACCCGGGCAAGCTGGGCGTCGGCCTCCCGGGCCTGCTCGGCCCGGGTCGCCCGGTCCGTGCCGTCGACGGCGCCCAGGTCGACGATGCTCAGCACGCACGACCCGAGCAGGCGGGCCGGATCATCGGGGAGGACCGGCGCGTACCGGTCGACCCGGCCGAACGGGCGGGCGGCGGCCACCGCCGCACCCGGCCCCACCGCCACCGAGCAGCGGACGGACTCCGCCAGCGCGCCGGGCGTGGCACCCCAGGCGAGCTTGTCGCGGTTGTACGCGACGACGCTCTCGTGGTCCGGCAGGTAGGCGCCGATCCGGTCGGGCTGCTCGACGGCCACCCCGGCCGCCGGGCAGCCACCGGACGGGCGGTTGCCGTTCCAGGCGGCGAAGTTGCCGGCGCCGAGGGTGAGCCAGCCGTCGACCGGGCAGGTCGGCCGGTGCCCGGAGCGCACCGAGAGGGAGCCGATGGAACCTTCCTCGGCCATCCGCCACAGCGTCGGGGTGGTCTCCGGGTCCACGTCGTCCCAGCGCAGCCCGGCCACCCCGGCCAGCACCACGAAGTCGGCGCCGCGTCCGGGGTCCCCGCTGTTCGGGCGGGCGGCCAGCGCGGTGATACCGAGCACCACCACGACCAGCGCCAGCAGGACCGGCGTCAGCCTGCGCAGCATCACGTCTTCCCCGTCGACGGCTCGGGCACCAGCTCCGCGTAGAGGGCAGCCAGGGCGGCCACCGTGTCCGCCTCGGTCGGCCAGGTCGCGGCTTGGGCGGCGCCCCGACGGGCCAGCTCGGCCCGGCGAGGATCGTCGTCGAGCAGGTCACGGACCGCCGCGTCGACCGCGTCGACGTCACCGGCGGGCACCAGTACCACCGCGTCGCCGACCAGCTCCGGGAGGCCGCCGACGGCGGTCGCCACCAGCGGCACGCCGGCGCGCAACGCCTCCTGGGCGAACAGCTGGCGGGCCTCCCAGTCGCTGGTCACCACGGCCAGGTCGGCGCCGGCCAGCAGGTCGGCCACGTCGGTGCGGTGCCCGAGCAGGATCACCGGCGCCCGGGTGGCCGAGATCCGCGCGGCGAGCTGCAGGTAGGCGGGCCCGCTGCCGGCGATCAGCACCAGCGGCGGCGGAGTCAGGACACGCCACCGGGCCGCCGCGTCGACCAGGATGTCGTACCGCTTCTGCGGGTGCAGCCGGCCCACGGAGAGGATGAGCGGACGGTCGGGAGCCACCCCGAACTCGGCGCGGACAGCCGCCCGACGGCGGTGCGGCGAGGGCAGCTCCGGCGCGGCCACCGGGGCGAGGCGGGCGTCGGCCGCGCCCAGCGCGGCGGCCCGCTCCACCAGGTCGCTGGAGGCGCCCAGCGCCACCCGCACGGAGCGGGCGACGACCCGCTCGGCGAGCCGGGACAGCCGCCCCCGCAACCCGCCGGCGATGACGGCGTTGTGCCAGGTCACCACCAGCGGCGCCGCCGGCCGGGCCAGGACGGCCACCAGACCGGCCCGCAGCCCGTGCGCGTGCACGACGTCGACCCCGGTGGCGGCGAGCGCCCGACGCAGCGCGGCCACCGCCCGCGCGTCGGCCGGGGTGGGGCTGGCCGGGATCTCCACCGGTGCGAACCGGGCACCCACCCCCGTGAAGTCGAACTGGTCCTGCGTGGCCACCGGACCGCAGACCAGCACCGAAACCCCGGCGGCGGTCAGCCCCCGGGCCACCGAGCGGACGTGCTGCCCCACCCCGCCGGTACTGGAGGCGAGCACCAGGGCCACCGAGCCGGGCCACCGCGGCTCACTCCTCGCGCTCACCGTGCCCGCCCTCCGTTCGCGACTGCGGGGCTCGCAAACCCGGCTCACTCCTCGCGCTCACCGTGCCCGCCCTCCGTTCGCGACTGCGGGGCTCGCAAACCCGGCTCACTCCTCGCGCTCACCGAGTAACGGTCTCCTTCCCGTCGCCCCGATCCGCGGGGCGCTGGTCCGCCTGCGTGCCGCTGCCGCCCGACGCCCGCCGCCGCCGGAGCCGGCGGGCCGCCGCGGCGAGCAGCGGCCGGACGTCCCGCGCGTCGATCAGCCAGGCGACGGCGAAGAAAAGTACGCCGACCACGGCCCCGCACAGCATGCCCTGCACGAGCGCCTGCGCCATCGTCGGGGTCCCGAGGCTGGCGAGCCAGCGGGAGGCGCCCGCTCCGCCGAGCCCGGCCACCACGGCGGCGAGCAGGCCGGCGGCCCCGGCCCGGCCGACGCCCAGCAGGGCCGCCCGGCCGGCGGAGCGGAGCACGGCGGCGATCAGCAGCCCACCGAGCACCAGCATGCCCGCGGAAGTGGCCAGGGCCACCGCCAGCACCCGGTCGGACAGCGGCAGCAGGTGCCCGAACAGCACCGCCAGCGCCGGCACCGTCAGCCAACCGACCGCGGTGACGACGGTCGCCGACCGGGTCTCGCCGCGGGCGTACAGGGCCCGGGTGAGCACGGCGAAGAGGCCGTAGCCGAGCAGGCCGGGGGCGAAGCCGGCGATGGCGGCCGCGGCCGGGCCCGCGAGGTCCGGCGCGAAGAAGAAGTGCCCGACCGGGATCGCCGTGCCGACCAGCGCGGCGGCGCCGAACAGGCTGAACAGCACCACGCCGCGCACCGCCGGGGCGAGGGTCTCCCGGTAGGCCCGCTCGTCGCCGGCCGCCCGGGCCGCCACCAGGGTCGGGTACGCGGCCACGGCGAGCGGCACGGCCAGCACCGCCCAGGGCAGGAAGTAGATCGGCTGCGCGATGTTGTAGATGCCCGGGCTGGCCTCCGACCCGTACGAGACCTCGTTCAGCGCGACCATCAGGGCGACCTGCTGCGCGGCCACGGTCACCACCCCGGCGACGGCCAGCCCGCCGACCCGGGCCCGGGCGTCGGCCGGGAACCGGAAGCCCGGCCGCAGCGGCAGCCGCAACCGGCGCAGCGGGATGAGCAGGGACAACGACAGCACCACCACACCGAGTGTGGTGCCGCCGGACAGCAGCAGCTCACCGCCCCGGCCGACCTCGCTCACCGTGGCCAGCCGCCCCTCGACGGCGGTGAAGCCGAGGTAGACCGCGATGACGGTGACGCTGGACAGCAGCGGGGCGATCACCGGCCAGGCGAACCGCCGGTGCGCCTGGAGCACCCCGGTGAGCACGATGCCCACGCCGTACAGCGGCAGCTGGGGGGCGAACAGCCGCAGCATCCGGGCTCCGGCCTGGTGCTGGACCTCGCTGAGGCCGCCCCCCTGCAGCGAGACCAACGGGTCGGCGAGCAGCGCGACCAGCACGGCGAGCGGCACCAGCAGGGCGACCACCCAGGTGAGCAGGGCCCCGGTGGTGGCGGCCACGGCCCGCCGGTCGCCCGCCTCGGCCGCCCCCGCCAGCAGCGGTACGACGAGACTGGCCAGCGCCCCACCGGCGACGATCTCGAAGATGAAGTTCGGGAGGTTGTTCGCGATGACGTACGCGCCGCCGAGGTCGGTGGGGGCGAGCGTCCAGGTGAAGACGGCGGTACGGCCGAAGCCGACGAGCCGGCTCACCACGGTGAGGACGGCGATGAGGGCGGCCGCTCCGGCCACCCGGCCGGCGCCGGCGAGGGATGCCGGTTTTGTCACGTCAGTCCGCGAGCCGGCCCAGCGCGTCAAGCTCCCGCAGCCCCGGGGTCCGCTGGATGACCTGGGTGAAGCTGACCTTCTCGCTGGCGGCGGTGAGCGCGGCGAGCGCGGCGAGCACCCCGGCCCGGCCGAGCGGCCCGGTCCGCGCGGCCAGGCTCACCCCGAGCAGCGCGCCGAGCGCGTTGGCGCCACTGTCGCCGAGCATCACCCGCTCGTCGAGATCCTCCCGGACCAGCCCGGCGGCGGCGCCCACCGCGCCCGCGGCGATCCCCCCGCACGCGCCGGTGGACAGCGGCGCGCCGAGCAGCATGCCCGCCTTCAGCGCCCGGCCGGGGCGCAGGTCGAGCAGGTTGACCAGGTTGGCGGTGCCGGCCACCACGCCGGCGCCGAGCAGCACGTCGAGGCCGCGGCCGAGGGTGCCGGCCCGCTGCCGGCGGGGGTGGGCGGCGACCCGGCGGTCGCAGGCGAGCAGCGCGGCGGCGCCGAGACCGGCCGCGCCGACCCCGACGATCTTGACGAGCCCGGCGGTGACCCGCCCCTCGCGCAGCGCGGCGAGGTGCCCGGCGAAGCCCTTGGCCGTCTTCTGCTCCGGGCGCGCGCCGACGATGTCGTCGTACAGCCCGACCGTGCCGGCGCCCACTCCGGCGAGCAGGGCGGCGGCGCCCGCGGGGGCGCTGCCCGCGCCGAGCGCGCCCGCGGTGGCCGCCCCGACGGCCAGGGCCGGGCCGGCGGCCAGGGTGACCGTGCGGCCCCGGAAGTTGGTGCGCTCCAGCGCCGGCGCGCCCGGGGAGGTACGCACCTCCCGCAGCAGGTAGCGGGCGGCGACCGCTCCCGCCCCGACGGCCAGCAGCCGACCCCACCTGGTCACGCGACCCCTCCGATCCGGATGCCGTACGCGGCGCGGCGCGGACCGGGCAGCGGCCGGCCGCTCACCGCGCCGCCCCGCTCCGCTCGCTCACTGCGGCAGTTTAGGCAGCAGCCCCGCCGCGTTGTCACCGACACCGTACTGGCCGGCCTTCTTCTCGGTCAGCTGCTGCACCAGGGCGAGGCTGGTGACGACCTGGCCCTGCACGGTGTTGGCGTTGTCGACGGTCGAGATGCTCTGGGAGAGGACCGGGTCTCTCCGGACCGCAGCGACCACGTTGTCGCCGGCCGAGCCCATGCCGCCCACCACGATCGCGCCGGTCCGGTCGAACTGCTCGGCGATCTTCACCACCGACTCGTCCTTCCTCGCCGCGTCCTTGTCGACGTACGGCTGCCCGCTGACCAGCACGACCGCCTCGGCCGGCCCGGAGACCTTGTCCTGCGCGGTCACGTACCCGCCGCTCGTGTACTGCTGCAGCACCGTCCGGCGGTCCGCGTCGGTGACCGGCGGGGTGCCCGCCGGCCGGTCCAGCAGGATGGTGGCCAGCAGCGCGCTGGAAGTCTCCACGCCGTGCCCGTTGCCCGGCAGGTTGGCGGTGGAGACGCTGTTGGGGCGGGTGGCGGAGACGGCCAGCTCCAGCAGGTTGTTGTTGCTCTCCGGGTTGATGAACTTGTCCTGGACGTCGATCCGGCCGGTTACGTCGGCCCCGGCCAGCTGGAGCATCTTCATCACGCCCTCGGCGTGCTCCCGCCCGCTGGGCAGGGTGAGCACCAACACCCGGTGGCCGGTCAGCTTGCCGGGGAGGACGACCTGCGCCACCTCGGCGGCGAAGTCCTCCTCCATGTTGAGTTCCTTCTGCATGTCGTTGACCGACTGGCGCATCTGCGAGTTGTCCTTGCTCAGCGCGTTGACCCGCTCCCTGAGCGAGTCGGCGACCGGCCCGTTGAGGGCGGCCGTGCCGACCACCAGGCCGATTGCCAAGGCCAGGAAGACCGCGGTCAGGGACACCACGTGGTACCGGAAGTTGATCACGCTTGCAGCCTTTTGGTAGGTCGGGGAGCTAGAAGAGCTGGCCGAGCTGGAACACGAAATTGTCCCACCATTCGGAGACCACGCCCAGATACGCCTTCCCGACGGTGGAGACCGCCACCGCGGAGGCCATCGCGGCCACCGCCGAGAGGACCAACAGCAGCAGCGAGGAGCCGGAGATGCTCTGCCGGTAGAGCCGACTCACGCCCTTGGCGTCGACCAGCTTTCCGCCCACCTTCAACCGGGTCAGGAAGGTCGAGGCCATGCCGCCCCGGCCCTTGTCGAGAAACTCCACCAGGGTGGCGTGGGTGCCGACGGCCACCAGCAGCGAGGCGCCCTTCTCGTCGGCCAGCAGCATGGCCAGGTCCTCGCTGGTCGCCGCCGCCGGGAAGGTGATGGCCGGCACACCCAGGCCCTCCACCCGGGCCAGGCCCGGCGCCCGGCCGTCCGGGTAGGCGTGCACGATCACCTCGGCACCGCAGCGCAGCACGTCGTCGGTGACCGAATCCATGTCGCCGATGATCACGTCGGGGGTGTAACCGGCCTCGACCAGCGCGTCCGCGCCGCCGTCCACGCCGATCAGCACCGGCTTGAACTCCCGGATGTACGGGCGCAGCACGTCCAGGTCGGCCTTGTAGTCGTACCCCCGGACCACGATCAGGCAGTGCCGGCCCTGGATCCGGGTCTGGATCTCCGGCACGCCGACCCCGTCCAGCAGCAGGTCCCGTTCCTGCTTGAGGTAGTCCATGGTGTTGGCGGCGAACGCCTCCAACTGCACCGACAGCCCCTCGCGGGCGTCGGCCATCGACTTGGCCACCGTCTCGGCGTCCTGCAGCGCCCCGTGCGCGATCGGCTCGTCTGCGACGTAGACCGTGTTGCCCTCGATCCGGACCAGGTCGCCCTCGCGGATCTGTTCGAAGACGCTCTCACCGAGGTCGTCCAGGAGCGGGATGCCGGCGGCGATCAGCACCTCGGGGCCGAGGTTCGGATACCGCCCGGAGACCGACGGCTTGGCGTTGAGCACGGCGGCGACCCCGACCGCGACCAGCGAGTCGGCCGCCACCCGGTCCAGGTCGACATGGTCGATGACCGCGATGTCTCCGGGCCGGAGCCGGCCGACCAGCCGCTTCGTCCGGCGGTCGAGGCGCGCGGTGCCGTGGACTGAGCCCGGTTCCGCGTTCCGGGTCCGGCGCAACGTGGGTAGACGCATCGTGACCATCCTGGCATGTGAGGCAGGTTTTGCTGTCGCGACATGCCTGAGCAGGGCCGCCTACCCAGGGAAGCACACCGGAGCGCAGCCCGGTGTGCTTGCGGTCACAAACCCGGTCACGGGCGCCTTTCCTTGGCCGCCACGGCCAGGAGTTCCTCGGCATGCGCAATACCCAGGTCCGAATCCGGCAAACCCGCGAGCATGCGGGCCAGCTCCCGGGCCCGCTCGGTGTCCTCCACCACCCGGACCCCGCTGGTGGTCACCGCTCCCCCGGTGTCCTTCGCCACCACCAGGTGGCGGTCGGCGAACGCGGCGACCTGCGGCAGGTGGGTGACCACCAGGACCTGATGACTGCGGGCCAGCCGCGCCAGCCGCCGGCCGATCTCCACCGCCGCCTGCCCGCCGACCCCGGCGTCGACCTCGTCGAAGACCAGCGTGGGCGGGCCGCCGGACCCGGCGAAGACCACCTCGATGGCGAGCATCACCCGGGACAGCTCACCGCCGGAGGCGCCCCGCTGCAACGGCAGCGCCGGCGCGCCCGGGTGGGCCAGCAGCCGCAGCTCCACCTCGTCGGCCCCGTCCGGGCCGACCCCGGCCTCGACGCCGTTGACCGGGAGGCTCGGCTCGGCCCGCCCGGCCGGGCGGGGCAGCACCGCCACCTCGATCCGGGCGTGCGGCATGGCCAGCCCGGCCAGCTCGACGGTGACCTGCTCGGCGAAGCGGACCGCGGCCTCCTGGCGCGAGGTGGAGACCCGGCCGGCCAGCTCGGCCACCTCCCCGGCCAGCCGGGACGACTCCTTCTCCAGCTCGTCGAGCAGCTCGTCGGAGGTGTCCAGGTCGGACAGTCGGGTGCGGGCCCGCTCGGCCCAGGCGATCACCCCGTCGACGTCGTCGGCGTACTTGCGGGTCAGCCCGCGCAGTGCGGCCCGCCGCTCGTAGACGGCCTGCAGGCGGGCCGGGTCGGCGTCCAGCGCGGCCAGGTACGCCGACAGCTCCGCGGCCACGTCGGCCACCAGCGTGGCCGCCTCCTCCAGCCGCACGGCCAGTTCCCCGAGAGCCGGATCGGTGCCGGCCTGGGCCTCGAGGGTGCGCCGGGCGGTGCCGAGCAGCGCGGTGGCGTCCGGGCTGTCGTCGGTCGCCTCCTCCCCGCCGGCCACGCACTGGTGGGCCAGCTGGGCCGCCGTCCGCAGCCCCTCCGCGTGCTCCAGGCGCTGCGCCTCCGCCTTCAGCTCGTCGTCCTCGCCGGGCTGCGGATCCACCCGGGTGATCTCGTCCAGGCCGAGGCGGAGCAGATCCGCCTCCTGGTGGCGCTCGCGGGCGTTGCGCCGCCGGTCGGCCAGGTCGTCGACCACCGCCCGCCAGTGGGTGTACGCCTCGCGCAGCGCGTCGAGCAGCTTCTCGTGCTCGGGGCCGGCGAACCGGTCCAGCGCGGCCCGTTGCTCGGCCGGGCGCAGCAGACGGAGCTGATCGGACTGGCCGTGCACGGCCACCACCTGCTCGCCCACCTCGCCCAGCATCGCCACCGGCATGCTCCGGCCGCCCAGGTGCGCCCGGGAGCGGCCCTCCACGGTGACCGTCCGGCTCAGCAGCAGCGAACCATCCTCGTCGGGCTCACCGCCCGCGTCGGTGATCCGGGCGTGCACCGTCTCGCCCACCCGGCCGTGTAGGCGCAGCCGCCCCTCCACCACGGCACGGCCCGGTTCGGCCCGCACCCGGCCGGCGTCCGCCCGGCCACCGAAGAGCAGGCCGAGACCGGTCACCACCATGGTCTTGCCCGCACCGGTCTCCCCGGTGATGACGTTCATCCCGCCGGTCAACGGCAGCGTGGTGTCCTCGATGACGCCCAGTCCGGTGATGCGCAGCTCTTCCAGCACAGCACCCGACACTAGACGCGGTCCCCGACAGTTGACCAGCCGGCGACGCCGCATCTGGGCACGGCGCGTGACGTCGTACAGTTCTGCCCCGTGTTGGACGTGATCGGCCTGACCCCCGGCGAGGAGGAGCTGTACCGCTCCCTCGTCCAGCTCACCACGGCCCGGGTCGACGAGCTCGTCGAGCGGCTGCGCCGGCCGCGCGCGGAGGTCGTCGCGCAACTCGAGGCCCTGCGTGGCAAGGGGCTGGTGCTGCCGATCGGGCCGGAGCCGGACGGGCCGCTGCGGCCGCTTGCCCCCGACGTCCCGCTCGGTGAGGCGCTGCTGCGCCGGCAGGAGGCGCTGGAGGCGGCCCGCTCGGCGGTCACCCAGCTGACCGAGGAGTACCGCGCCGGGATGCGGCGGCACGACGCCGACCACCTGGTGGAGGTGATCACCGGGGCGCGGGTGCTCCGTGAGCGCCTGCGGGACGCGCAGGACGGCGCCCGGGTCGAGGTGCTCTGGTTCTGCCGGGCCAACCCGCTGGCCATGCCCGGCCAGGACAACGTCGAGGAGTTCGACGCGCTGGCCCGCGGGGTGCGCTACCGGGCCATCTACGAACGCGAGATGCTCCTCGAACCGGGCGGGCTCGAGGACATCGAGCGGGGCGTACGCGCCGGAGAGCAGGCCCGGGTGCTGGACCGGCTGCCGGTGCGGCTGGCCATCGTGGACGGCCGGACGGCAATCTGCCCGCTGGTGCCGGACCGGGAGAGCGGCGAACCGAGCGCCGCGGTGATCGGCCGCAGCCAGCTGCTCGACGCACTGATCGCCCTCTTCGAGAGTTACTGGCGGATATCCACGCCGCTGCGCTCGTCCGCCCCGCCGGTCGACGGGCAGGCCGTCGACGGCTACCGGCCGGACCCCGACGAGGTTCGGCTGCTCGCCCTGTTCGTGGCCGGGGTCCCGGACAAGTCCATCGCCTCCCAGCTGGGGGTGAGCCGCCGTACCGTGCAGCGGCGGCTGGCCGACCTGATGGCTGTCGCCGGCGTGGACACCCGGCCGGGGCTTGCCTTCCAGGCCGCCTGCCGGGGCTGGATCTGAGGCGACGGGGCGGGCGGCGGGGAGCCGTCCCGCCCCGTCCGGTCAGCGCAGCCCGTACGCGTCGAGCACGGTCTGGTCGACGCTGTTGCCAGCGCGGTCATCGGCGTGCACCCGCAGCGACACCGTGCCGTGCCCGGCCGGCACCATGGCGGTGAACCGGGTGCCCGAGCCGCGCACCGGCACCGTCGTCCAGCTGTGCCCGCCGTCGAACGACACCTCGACCCGCACCCCGACACCGGTCGGCGTCGGCACGCCGGCCGGCTGGCGCACGGTCAGCCCGAGCTGGTGCGGCTGACCGCCGGGCGCCTCGCCGCCCAGGTCGGCGGGGACCTGGTAGTCCACCTGCAGCAGCGGCAGCGGCTGGGCGGCGTCCCCGGCCGGCCGGGCCGAGGTGAACTGCCACGCCGTCTCGGTACGCGTCGCCCAGCGCCATTCCTCCGAGGAGCGCTCGGTGCTGAGGTCCAGCCGGTAGCGGGCCGCACCCGGGGTGGTCGACACCGGTGCCCAGCCACGGGAGAGGTCGGCGATCTGCTGCCCGTCCCGGCTCAGCCGGGCCTGCACCTTGTCCCACTCCTCGCTGACCCGGGCCGGACCGTAGTGGCCGTCCGCGTCGACGAACTCGGCCAGCCGCAGGTTCAGAGTGTCGCCGGTGCGCGTGGGCACCGGCGCCCCGCCGCCCGCCGGCACAGCCGGCCGGACCACCGAGCCGTGCCAGGTCTCGGTGACCCGGTCGTTGGCGGCGTACCGCCGGGGCGGCTGGACGAGCCCGCCGACCAGCGGACCCCAGTCGGACCAGGGGAGGCGGTGCAGCACCCGCTGCTGCCACCAGGAGTCCCCGGCGCTGACGAACTCCTGCCGCACGGTGCCGGTGCGCACCATCCGCTGGTCGTCGTTCCACGAGTACTCCTGCCAGGGACGCCACCCGAACCGCTGCTCGCTGGCCCAGTCGAATCCGCCGGTGTCGGCGTAGCGGGCGGTCACCTCGGCGGTGTTGTCCGCGGTGACCCGGTGCACGATCCGATCCGGGACCCGCCCCTGCGACACCTGCCACACGTCGTACAGGTAGGGGCTGTCCACGGTCAGCGTCACGTCCAGGGTGGCCCGGCCGCTCTTCGCCGCCGCGATCGTCGGCTGCCCGTCGTCGTACGCGACCACCAGCGACGGAATCGGCAGCCGGTCCCCGTCCGGACGCCAGACCGTCCATGCGCTCCGGTCCGCCGGACGGACGATGAGCACCATCGCGGCGCCGGCCGCCGCGGCGTCGGCGATCTGGTCCTCCTCGGCGCGGTCGTAGCTACCGGCGACCAGCGCGGCCGCGCCCCGAACCCCGGCCCGGGCCAGCTCGGCGGCGGTGCCGTCGCCCGCCCAGACCAGCGGCAGCTTCCGTCGGCCGGCCGGAGCCGGCGACCGACCCAGCAGGTTGATGTCCAGCGGACCGGAGACCTTGCTGACCCGGGCGTCCACCATGGGGGCGACCAGCTGCCAGCGGGAGGCGAACTCGAACTCGCCCTGGCGCACCGGCCGGGTCGGCGTGACGTTCACCTGCTGGACCGTGCTGAACGCCATCACGCCGTGGTCGACCTGCCGGCCGTTGCCGAAGACGCGGTGCTCGTAGAAGCTGAGGGTGTCCCGCTGCTCGCTGGGCTTCGGCGTCTCGATCCGCACCGGCGTGCCCTTGCGCGGGTCCAGCACCAGGGTGAGGTCCCGGTCGACGGTCAGCTCGGGGTCGGTGACCAGGGTGAGCTGCTCGTCCAGCGGGACGCCGTGCTCGATCAGCCCCTCCAGCAGGTACGGGCCCTCCTCGACCTGCACCTGCCACTCCGTCCCGCGGAAGAGGAAGCCGAGCCGGTCGGACTCCCGATGCTCGCCGAACAGGGTCACGACCGGTGCCCCGCCTGGCTGACCCTGCATGTCCAGCGCCTTGATGGTGACGGAGTGCAGCGGGCCGCTGAGGGTCAGGCCGACGGCCGTCCGCACCGCGACACCGTCCGCACCGGTCGCCACCAGCCACCCGCCGTACACCCCGCGGTCCAGCTTCGCCGGGTCGGCGCGCAGCGGAACGTTCACGGTGCCGCCGGCCGGCACCGTCACCTCGGCGCCGTCGAGCGACACCCCGTCCGGCTCGGTCGCACCGGTGTCCAGGTTGCGCAGCTCCAGCGCCAGCCGCAGGGTCTGGGCCGCGCCGGTGCCGTTGGTGTACGTCACGGTCTGCTCCACCACCGCACCGCCGGTGTTCAGCCGGCCGAAGTCGGCGGTGGCTGAGCCGTACACCCGCTGGCTCAGCGCGCGGGCCACGTCGACCCGGCCGCCGCCCTGCTCGAAGACCGTCAGCGCGGGGTTCGCCTTCGTCGTGCTGACCAACGCGTCCTTGAGCTTCCGGGCGGTCCAGTCCGGGTGTTCCTGCGCGAGGATCGCCGCCGCGCCGGCGACGTGCGGAGTCGCCATCGACGTCCCGGACGCCCGCGTGTACGCGTCGTCCACTGGCGTACCCATGGCGGTGCCGGCGGCACGGGCGGCGACGATGCCGACGCCCGGCGCGGTGATCTCCGGCTTCAGGCCGTTGTCGCCCAGGCGCGGGCCACGGCTGGAGAAGTCGGCCAGGTTGTCGTCGCGGTCCACCGCGCCGACGGTGAGCGCCGCGGCGGCCGCGCCCGGCGTCCCGACGGTGCCCGCCGCGCCCTCGTTCCCGGCGGCGATCACGAACAGCGCCCCGGTCTCGGCGGTGAGGTCGTTGACCGCCTGGCTCATCGGGTCGGTGCCGTCGGTGGCCGGGCCGCCGAGGCTCATGCTGATCACCTTCGCGCCGGAGTGGGCGGCCCACTCCATGCCCGCGATGATCCCCGAGTCGTAGCCGCTGCCGCCGTCGTCGAGCACCTTGCCGATCAGCAGCTTCGCACCGGGCGCGACGCCCTTGCGCAGCCCGTCGGACGCGGCGCCGCCACCGGCGATGGTGGCCGCCACGTGGGTGCCGTGGCCGTGCCCGTCCCGGGCGCTGCCGCCGCCGGTGAAGTCCTGCGTCTCGGCGATCCGGCCGGCCAGGTCCGGGTGGGTGGCGTCGACTCCGGTGTCGAGGACCGCGACCCGGACGCCCGTGCCGTCCCGGCCGGCCGCCCAGGCAGCGGGGGCTCCGATCTGCGGCACGCTGTGCTCCAGCGCCGGGTGGACCCGCCCGTCCAGCCAGATGCGGGCGATGCCGGCGCCGAGTCGGACCGGCCCGTTCGCGGCGGTCCGCGCGGCCGGTGCGGAGCTCAGCGCGCTCCAAACCTGGCCGAGGTCGCCCTTGGCGACGCGCAGCGCCGCGCCGTTGATGCTCTCGAGCGGCCGGGCGGCGGCCCCGGCCAGCGGACGGAGCCGGTCGGCGGCCGGCTCCTGATAGCGGACGATCAGCGGCAGCTCGTCCTGCGCGGCGTCGCCGTACCCCTCGGCGACCAGCTCCTGCACGTCGAACAGATCGGCGTCGAGCACCCCGGCGGAGACGTACGGCACGACGTCGCTGGGCAGGACGCGCAGCCCGCCGTCGGCCGACACGGTGTGGAAGGTGATCCGCTCGCGGCCGGGGCCGGGGTGAACGGTGGCGGCGACCCGGCCGGGGGCGGCGTGCGCCAGCTCGACCCGGTCGCCGGTGATGAGGGTGATGCGGACGGGCGCGGTGCCCAGGATGGACGCGGCCGGTGCCGGGGCGGTGGTCCGGGCGGGTGGGTCGGCGGACGCCGGTGCGGCGAACCCGACCACCAGCGCGCCGACCGCGCTGGCGGCAAGCCAGCGTGGGGGCCAGTGCATACGATGCGCTCCTCTACTCCGAGGGCCGGTCCCAGGAGACCGACCGTTCGGAGTCTGCGACGAAGA
Organism: Micromonospora sp. NPDC007271; assembly: GCF_040634005.1. Classification (NCBI taxonomy): domain Bacteria; kingdom Bacillati; phylum Actinomycetota; class Actinomycetes; order Micromonosporales; family Micromonosporaceae; genus Micromonospora; species Micromonospora sp. NPDC007271. The sequence continues at coordinate 4,449 of NZ_JBEYER010000027.1, read as the reverse complement.
TCATCGAGCGGTCACTAGCTGCGGCCTGCCGCATCGGCGACATGTCGCCAGGTGGACAACGGCCTGCCAGGGTCGGACCGCCGGATGGCCGGCCGGTTGCCGACCTGCGACGGTACTGGCTGATGGTCGGGGTGCCGGACGGAGTTCGCCGCTCGGCTCGCGAGCCGCCGCTTCCTCCGGCGTCGGCTCACGGCGCCGACGACCTGGCCGGGGTCGACACCCGGCCGGGTCCGGCTCACCGGTCCGCCCGCCGCGGCCGGCCGCAACTCCTCCGGCACCCCGACCGCCGCGTTCCCGACCACCCCCTGGTCGGGCTCACGGCCGCCGGACCACGCGTCCGAGCGGGCACGGCCGCACCGCCCCGCCCGGACTCCACCTCAACGCAGCCCGTACGCCCCGGTGACCGTCGGGTTCGACGGCCGCTGCCGGCCCCGGCGGCGGCACACCGCCTCCGGGGGAGGCTCCTACCGTAACCCGTTGCCCATGCGGTACGGGTACGCCGACCGCGCGCCGCGGCGCGCTCCATTCCACCCCGACCGTTGAGCCCGCACTCAGCGGCGACTGCCCCGCCAGCCCTGCACCGGCAGGTCGAACTTGGCGACCAGCCGGTCGGTGAACGGACGCGCCGTCAGCCGCACGATCCGCACCGGCAGCGCGCCCCGGCGCACGGTGACCCGGGCACCCGGCGGCAGGTCGTACACCCGCCGGCCGTCGCAGGACAGCACCGCGAGGGTGGTGAACGGGTCCACCGTGATCGCGAAGGTGGACGTCGGCGCGGTCACCAGCGGGCGGCTGAACAGCGCGTGCGCGCTGATCGGCACCAGCAGCAGCGCCTCCACCTCCGGCCAGACCACCGGCCCGCCGCCGGAGAACGCGTACGCCGTGGAGCCGGTCGGGGTCGCGCAGACCACGCCGTCGCAGCCGTACCGGGACAGCGGCCGGCCGTCCACGTCGACCATCAGCTCCAGCATCTGGGCGCGCTCGCCCTTCTCCACGCTGATCTCGTTCAACGCCCACGACTCGATGGTCGGGCCACCGTCGAACTCAGCGGTCACGTCGAGGGTGAGCCGTTCGTCCACCGTGTAGTTTCGCGCGACAACGCACCGTACGGCGCTGTCCAGGTCGTCGATCTCCGCCTCTGCGAGGAAGCCGACCTTGCCGAGGTTGATGCCGAGCAGCGGCGCCTTGGCCGGCCGGGCCAGCTCGGCGGCGCGCAGGAAGGTGCCGTCCCCGCCGAGGGCGAAGACGATCTCGGCCCCCTCGGCGGCCTCCGGACCGGTCACCGGCACCACACCGGGCAGGTCCAGGTCGTCGGCCTCCTCGGCCACCACCCGCACCTCGAAGCCGGCCGCGATGAGGTCCGCCGCCACCGCCCGCGCGTGCTCGGTGCTGCGTCGGCGGCCGGTGTGCGTCACCAGCAGAGCGGTCCGGCTCACCCGGGCACCTCCTCACTCGCGGCGTCCGCCGCGTCGGCCGCGGCCGGGAAGCCCTGTGGGCCGGCGGCCACCACCGCGCGTACCCGCTCGGGATCGGCGGCGGGCGCGTCCCGGCGTAACCATACGAAGAACTCGACGTTGCCGCTCGGCCCCGGCAGCGGGCTGGCGGCCACGTCGGCGAGCCCCAGGCCGAGCTGCGCCGCCGCGGCGGCCACGTCGAGCACCGCCTCGGCGCGCAACGCCGGTTCGCGGACCACCCCGCCCGCGCCGACCCGCTCCTTGCCCACCTCGAACTGCGGCTTGACCATCAGCGCCAGGTCACCGTCCGGCCTGGTGCAGCCGGCCAGCGCCGGCAGCACCAGGCGCAGCGAGATGAACGACAGATCGGCCACCGTCAGGTCGACCGGGCCGCCGACGGCCTCCGGGGTGAGGGTACGGACGTTGGTGCGCTCGAAGACGTGCACCCGGTCGTCGTTGCGCAGCGACCACGCCAACTGGCCGTACCCGACGTCGACCGCCACCACCTCGGCCGCGCCGGCACGCAGCAGCACATCGGTGAAGCCGCCGGTGGACGCGCCGGCGTCCAGGCAGCGCCGGCCGGCCACGGTCAACCCGCCGGACGCGAACGCGGCGAGCGCCCCGGCGAGCTTGTGCCCGCCCCGCGAGACGTACTCGGTGGTGGGGTTCTCGCCGGTGACCAGCAGTGGGTCGGCCGGGTCGACCATCGCGGCGGGTTTACGGGCGGGCACGCCACGCAGTTGGACGCGGCCGGCCTCCACCAGCGCGGCCGCCTGCTCGCGAGAGCGGGCCAGACCGCGGCGGACGAGTTCGGCATCCAGCCGGGTGCGACGTGCCATGGGCGGTTCTCTCTCCGATCGATCAGGTCTGGTCGATGCTGGCCAGGGTCTCGCGCAGCGTCTCGTACGCCGCCTCGTACTGGGCGATCTGGTCCGCCGGCGACAGCGCCTCGGCGTTGATCATCGCTTGTACGGCGGCGTCCACCGCGGGGTGCCGGTCGTCGCCGATCTCCTCGACGGGCACGGGCGCCGGCCGCACTCCCGGCGGCGGCCCGGGACGGGGGCCGCCGGGTGGCGGGCCCGGGCGCGGGACCGGCGGCGGCCCGGGACGGTACGGGGCGGTCACGACCCGGCACCGCCGGTCCGCTTGCGGGGGGTGGCCTTCTTGACCCGCCGGGCCGGGGTGGCCGGCGACTGCTCGGCCGAGGCGTCCGCGGCCGTCGCCGCCGACTTCCGCGCGACGGTCTTCTTCGCCACCGTCTTCTTTGCCACCGTCTTCTTCGCCACCACCTTGGTCGGGGCGGGCACCGAGCTGGTCGGGGCCGCCGGGGCGCCGGAGGTCGGGGCTTCGGCGGCGGATGCCGCCGCCAGGACCGCCGGGGCGGGCTGTGCCTCGCGCAGCTGCCGTTCCAGCGCGCGCACCCGGCGGGTCAGCTCGGCGACCTCGTCGGCGGTGGCCAGCCCGACCGCGCCCAGCGCACGGTCCACCTCGAAGCGGACCAGCTTGGTCAACGCCTCCCGGTTCGCCATGCCGGTGGAGACGAGCTCCTCGGCGAACGCCTGGAGCTGGGCGGCGGTCGCGCCCCCCTGCCCGACCACGCGTCGCACGGTGTCCTGGGCCTTCTTCCGGGGCGCCTCCGTCAGGCCCATGGCCAGCTCGAGGTAGGCGCGCCACGCGTCCTGCATGCCTGAGTCCTTCCGCGGGGCGAGTGTGCTGGTGTCACGCTACCGGGCACCCCGGACACCCCATTGCGGTACGGTGCCGGGGAACGGCGTGGCGCGTGGTGAGGAGACGATGTGGCCAGCGTGGACGAGTGCCGGCAGGCGTTGCAGGAGCTGGCCGCCCGGCTGGAGCAGCACGCCGAGATGCAGGGCCGGATCGACCTGGACCGCACCCTGGCCTGCCGGATCACCGACCTCGACACCGCGTTCCACGGCCGCCTCGAAGGGGGCCGGCTGGTCGACCTGACCGACGGCGACGATCCGCAGGCCAAGATCGCGCTCAGCACCACCAGCGACGACCTGGTCGCGCTGGTGAACGGTCAGCTCGACATGGCCAAGGCGGTCACCGGCCGGCGGGTGTCGATCAAGGCGAACCCGTTCGACCTGATGAAGCTTCGCAAGATGCTCTGACCGCCGGTCGGCCGGGGGCAGGCCCGACGCCTCAGCCGGGCAGGCCCAGCGCGGCGAGTGCCTCCTCCGCCGCCGGGGAGACCGGCCGCACCCGCGGGTCGGCCGCCGCCGACCAGGCCGCCGCGCAGAGGGCAGCGAGGGCGTCGAGCGGGCGTCCCGCGCCGTCGAGGACCAGCCCGCCGTCGGTGACGATCACCGACCAGCCGCCGGCATGGGACACACCCGGCACCCGCACCACCGCCGCCGGGTCGAACAGCCCGGCCAGGTCGACCGAGACGTACGTCGGACGGCGCTGCTCGGGAGCGGCCAGCAGCTCGGGTACGTCGCTCACCCCGGTGAGCACCAGCAGGCTGTCCAGGCCGGCCCGGCGGGCACCCTCGATGTCGGTGTCCAGCCGGTCGCCGACCACCAGGGTCCGCCCCGCACCCGCCCGGCGGGCCGCAGTGGCGAACAGCGCCGGCTCCGGCTTGCCCACCACCACGTCCGGCTCCCGCCCCAACGCGGTACGCAGCACCGCGACCAGGGAGCCGTTGCCCGGCAGCGGGCCGCGTGGGCTGGGCAGGGTCCGATCGGTGTTCGTCGCGTACCAGGCCGCACCCGCCCGTACCGCCAAGGACGCCTCGGCCAGGTCGACCCAGCCGACCTCCGGGCCGTACCCCTGGGCGACGGCGGCGGGGTTCTCGTCGGCGGAGGACACCGGCCGCAGGCCGGCGGCACGCAACTCCGCCCGCAGCGCCTCCGCCCCGACCACGAGCACCGGCGCGCCGGCCGGCAGCCGGTCGCGCAGCAGCTCGGCGGTCGCGGCGGACCGCGATCCTGCTCTCCGAGGCCGCCGACCGGGCGGTACGCGAGCTGGCCGTGCG
>NZ_JBEYER010000026.1:44234-74103 GCF_040634005.1 Micromonospora sp. NPDC007271 | reverse complement strand
GGAGAGGTCGTGGCTGCCGAGGCCGCAGAGCAACCCGTAGGTCCACTCCAGCTCCCTTGGAAGGGGGTGGACGGTTGAGTTCCAAGGACTGGATCGAGAAGGACTACTACGCCGTGTTGGGCGTGGAGAAGTCCGCCTCCTCGGACGAGATCAAGAAGTCGTACCGGAAGCTGGCCCGGGAGTCGCACCCGGACCACAACCCCGGTGACCCGAAGGCCGAGGAACGGTTCAAGGCCGTCTCCGAGGCGTACGCGGTGCTCGGCGACGAGAAGAAGCGCCGCGAGTACGACGAGATGCGCTCGCTCTTCGGCTCGGGCGCGTTCCGCCGCAACGCCCGCGGCGGCCAGCCGGGCGGCGCGCCGTTCGACGTGTCCGACCTGTTCGGCGGGGCGGCCGGCGGCGAGACCCGGTTCGGTGGCGGTGGGCTGGGTGACCTGTTCAGCTCGATCTTCACCGGCGGCGCCGGCCAGGCCCGTGCGCGCGGTCCGGCGCGCGGCCGCGACGTCGAGGCCGAGGTGGCCCTCGACTTCGAGGACGCGGTACGCGGCGTCACGCTGCCGCTGACGCTGCGCGCACGGGGGGTCTGCGACACCTGCCACGGCAGTGGCGCGAAGCCCGGCACCCAGCCGGTGGCCTGCCCGATCTGCCACGGCGCTGGGGTGACCACCCGTAACCAGGGGTCGTTCAGCTTCTCCGAGCCGTGCCGCAACTGTCAGGGTGTCGGCACGATCGTCGAGGAGAAGTGCCCGGAGTGCCACGGCACGGGCGGGGTCACCAAGACCCGCACGCTCAACGTCCGCTTCCCCGCCGGGGTCGCCGACGGGCAGCGCATCCGGCTGGCCGGCCGGGGCGAGCCCGGCGAGCGGGGTGGACCGGCGGGCGACCTGTTCGTCCACGTGAAGGTCCGCCCGGACGAGGTGTTCGGGCGCACCGGGGACGATCTGACCCTGACCGTGCCGATCACCTTCGCGGAGGCGGTGCTCGGCACCGACCTGCGGGTGCCGACCCTGGACGGCGCGGTGACCCTCCGGGTGCCCCCGGGTACGCCGAGCGGTCGGGTGCTGCGCGCCCGGGGCAAGGGCGTCGTACGCAAGGACGGCCGCGCCGGTGACCTCCTGGTCACCCTCGACGTGGTGGTCCCGGCCAAGGTGTCGGACGAGGCGCGAGCGGCGCTGGAGGCGTTCGCGGAGCAGACCCCGCCCGCCGCGCGGGAACATCTCGACGCGCGGGTGCGTCGATTCAGTTGACCGGTGAAAAGGCAGCGGAGGTGAGCGGGGATGTCGGGGAAGTTCGTCGACTCAGGTGACCCGGCCTACGAGGCCAAGGTCCTGATGATCTCGGTAGCGGCGCGGATGGCGGGGATGCACCCGCAGACCCTGCGCCAGTACGACCGGCTGGGCCTGGTGCAGGCCGGCCGGGCGGCCGGCGGCGGCCGCCGGTACAGCGTCCGCGACGTGGTGCTGCTCCGTGAGGTGCAGCGCCTCAGCCAGGACGACGGGATCAATCTGGCCGGGGTCAAGCGGATCATCGGCCTGGAACGGCTGCTGGAGGAGGCCCAGCAGCGGGTGGCGCGGCTGGAGGCGGAGCTGGACGCCGCCTACCGGCGGATCGCCGAGTTGGAGTCGCTGGGCGGCTTCCCGCGCGGGGACCTCGTACCCACCAACCGCACCTCGACGGCGCTGGTCGTCTGGCGTCCCCGCCGCACCCCCGACCGCTGACTCCTCCCCTTCGCCGTCCTCCCTGACGCGGGTCGGCGTGTGCCCTGACCCGGGCCGCGCCGGCCCTTCGCCTACCCCGCGCCGGCCCTTCGCGTACGCCGTGCCGTGGCCGTCCAGCCCCTCGAGCCCCGGGTGGAACGCCAGGTGTGCCTCAGGCGCCCAGTGACACACCTGGCGTTCCACCGACGGTCGCGAGGCCCCGGGGTGAGGGAAACGAGGGTGCGGGAAGGTCACATCCATTAACCTGTGAATCAGGCCCAATCGGCTCAATCCGGACTCCGAACTTGGCAGGGGGAGCCATGGCGGAATCGGCGAAGAGAGTGGCGGAGGAGGCGGAGGACCGGCTGGGGAAGGTGGCCGGGTACATCCGCGAGCGATTCGGCCGAGTCACTGAGGGCAGCTTCACCGACAAGATCAAAGAAGGCCGCTTCGCCGACCAGCTGGACCACGGCATCGACCAGGCCAGGGCCGATGAACGACGCCAGAAGCAGGGCGGATCGCCGAGCTGACGATCCGTCGACGTGCGGGCCGGGACCCACGGGGGGTCCCGGCTCGTTCGCTCGTCGGGACGTGCGGGCCGGGACGCGGTGATGCCGCGCGGGGGATCTAGAGCCGGCGGTTCTCCCGGACCAGGCCGCCCTCGCACCAGTCGCGGTAGACGAAGAGATCCGGCCGGGCGAGCAGCACCCGGCTGTTGTGCGCCCAGTTGCGCATCAGCTCGTCGCCGGTTCGCTCGGCCTGCTCGACCAGCTTGCGGAAGCGGCGCTTCGGGTGGGCCCGGAAGTTCGTCCGGATGCCGTCGGCGGCGTAGATGTAGAGGCAGTGCAGGGCGAAGCGGCGGGCTGGGCAGGACCGGTCCATGGCCAGCTCGAAGAGCGTCCCCACCAGGTGGTCACCGGCGACCAGCAGATCCCAGTCCGGGGGCATGGCGGTCAGCGGTACGGAGTCCGGCTGGTACGCCCACGTTCGCAGTTCGGCTGGCGACGGGTCGACCGGGTTGGCGAAGCCGTGGAACGTCTCTTCCTGCACGCTCACCGGCCAACCCTTCCGTTTCCGCTGGCGGGGCACCGGCACCCGCGGACCCTGGCTGCTGGGGCGACACCGTAACGCGGTTTCGCGTACCGGCGGTAGACCCTCCCGGAACCAATTCGGCAACCGTTGGCCGGGCCGGGTCGACCGTTAGGCCGACCCGGCCCGACGGACTCAATCGCCGGCCGGCACCGGTGCGGGCGGCCGGGCGGCGGCCCGCTGGCGCAACCAGCGCTTGAACCAGGGCATGTCGGGCAGCCGGGCCAGCAGCGGCCCGGTCACCACGGTGATCAGCACGTACGCCGTGGCGAGCCCCGCCAGCCTGGGCTCCACCGGTTGCGCGGCCGCGACGGCGAGCCCCGCGATCACGATGGAGAACTCGCCGCGCGGGGTGAGCGCGAAACCGGCCCGCCAGCGACCGGGCTCGGCGATTCCGGCCCGCCGGGCGGCCAGGTAGCCGGTGAGCAGCTTCGTGCCCATGGTCACCACGGCCAACGCCAGCGCCGGCAGCAGCACCGGGGGCATGTCCCGCGGGTCGGTGACCAGCCCGAAGAACACGAAGAAGACCGCGGCGAAGAGATCCCGCAGCGGCGACAGCAGCTCGGTGGCGTGGTGTGCCACCGGGCCGGAGAGGGCGATGCCGACCAGGAACGCACCGACCGCCGCGGAGACCTGGAGCTTGGCCGCGACGCCGGCGACCAGCAGGGTCAGGCCGAGCACCCCGAGCAGCAGCGCCTCCGGGTCCTTCGCGGAGAGTGCCGTGGAGATCAGGTGGCCGTACCGGATGGCGACGAAGAGCACAGCGACCACGGTGAGCACCGCGACGGCGAGCGCCATGCCGCCCTTGATCAGGCCGATGCCGGCGAGCAGCGCGGTGAGCAGCGGCAGGTAGAGGGCCATCGCGAGGTCCTCGATCACCAGGATGGAGAGGATCACCGGGGTCTCCCGGTTACCGACCCGGCCGAGGTCGCCGAGGACCTTGGCGATCACTCCGGACGAGGAGACCCAGGTGACGCCGGCGAGCACCACGGCGGCGAGCCAGCCCCAGCCGAGCAGCAGTGCGAAGGCGAAGCCGGGCAGGGCGTTGAGCAGCGCGTCGATCAGGCCGGCCGGGGCCGCCGAGCGAAGGTTGCCCACCAGTTCGCTGGCGCTGTATTCCAGGCCGAGCATGACCAGCAGCAGGATCACGCCGATCTCCGCCCCGATGGCGAAGAACTCCTCGCTGGCGTTGAGCGGCAGCAGGCCGCCCGTACCGAAGGCGATGCCGGCGAGCAGATAGAGGGGAATGGGCGAGACGCCGAAGCGCCGGCTGAGCCGGCCGAGCAGGCCGAGCAGGAGCAGCAGCGCGCCGACCTCGACGAGCAGAGTTGTGGATTCGTGCATCCGCGCCTCAGCCGTCCGGGTCTGCTTCGGCGAGGATCGCACTCACCCCGTCGAGGCCCTGCCGCGTGCCGACCACGACCACCACGTCGCCGGCGGCGAAACGGAAGGTGGGTTCCGGCGAGACGATCACCTCGCCCTGGCGCAGCACGGCGACGATGGACGCACCGGTGCGGGTACGCGCCTTGGTGTCACCCAGCCGCCGGTTGACGTACTTGGTGCCGGCCGGGATGGCGATCTGCTCGGTGAGCAGCCCGGCGGCCTGCTCGCGCAGCCCGGAGAGCTGGCTGAGCATCAGGGACGCGCCGAGGATGTCGGCGAGGGCCTCCGCCTCGTCGTCGGTGAGGGGTATGTCCGCCTGACAGGCGTCCGGATCGTCCGGATCGTAGAGAACCAGGTCACGACGGCCGTTGCGGTGGGAGACCACGCCAAGCCGGCGGCCGGATTCCGTCACCAAATCGTGACGTACGCCGATCCCCGGCAGGTCAGTCTGTTCAACACGTACTCGCACGCGGGCGAGGGTACTCTGCGCGGGAGGTGTGGTGAACCGGCGATCGTGCCGCATGGTGACACTGTTGCTCACGTTGCCGGTGATGGCGGCCTGTTCGATCGGAGATGTCCGGCGCTCGCCGCCGAACCCTGCGTCCGCGTCGCCCGGGCCGGTCGCCACCGCGCCGGCCGCGCCGCCGGTCGCCGACGTCCATGAGGTACGCCTCGTCCGGGTCGCCGTTCCCGACCGGTACGACCCGCCGTTCATCGAGTTCGTCGACGCGGAGCAGGCGTACGCCCTCTTCGCCACCTGCGACGGCCGGCCGCCCGGCCGGGACTGCCCGGCACGGCTCTTCGCCACCCGGGACGGTGGCCGGTCCTGGCAGCCGTTGCCGCACCCCCGGCCGGTCGCGGAGAACCAGCAGCTCCACGCCCCGCAGGGCCTGCTGGTGCTCGCCGCCGAACCGTTCGGCTGGTACGCCTCGACCGATGGCGGCGTCACCTTCACCCACCACCCGGGAGTCGCGCCGCCGCCGGTCGTGGTGGGCGCAGGCGGCCGATTCCAGGTGGCCGAGAAGAGCGGCAAGGTGGCCCGCTGGGACGGGCGGCGGCTGCGCCCGTTGCCGGTCCAGCCCGACCTGCCGGCCCTGAACACGGTGCGCGAGGCGGGGGACCTGCTCGTGGCGGCCGGCGCGAGCGGCGGGCGGCCGTACGCCGCGGTCTCGACGGACCAGGGACGGACCTGGCAGCGGAGTCCGGTACCGACGCCCGACGGCGAGGTGGAGGTGCTGCGCGTGGTGTCCGCGCCCGACGGTGAGGTCTGGCTGATCGGGGAGCGGCCGGACCGGACGGGCTTCCCGGCGCTCTGGGCTTATCGGGGCAACTGGCAGCAGGTGCGGGCCGACCGCCACCCGGAGAAGGCGAGCTCGGTGGCGCCGGTGGGTGCCGGGCGGGTGGCGGTGACCGGGCCGGACGGCGTGGGCGTGGTGGTTGACGGCCGGTACGAGCGGGTCAGCTGGCCGCTCGGCCCCGAGCACTACCTTCAGCTGCTCGACGACGGCACGCTCGTGGGCCGGGCCCCGGACGAGGTCATCCTCGCCGTCGGCCCGGTCGGCGCCCGCCGGTGGATCAGGGTGGCCCTGGTCGGCGACTGACGGTCGGCCCCGGGTGGCCCGGCGTGGGGTCGTGCGCTGCCGCGCTCCGGCGACCGGCACCTGTGGTGGTGGCCGCCTTCGGAGCTGAGTCGCTTGTGCCATCACGCGGCGAGCGCAACCGTGATCGTTGGCAGCCCAGCGAGCCGACACGCCGAGCGGAAAGCAGCCTGCCCGTCACGGATCATGACCCTTGCCCGATCCGCCTATCCGCCTTCGCCTACTTCGGCTCCGCGACGAATACGCCGACCCCTTCGAGGGTCTCGGTGAGGCCGGTCGCGCGCAGGATCATCATCGCCTTGCCGACCACCGTGTCCGACACGCCGTATTCCTTGCACAGTTGGGACCGGCTCGGCAGCTTGGTGCCAGGCGGCCACTCTCCCGAATCGATCTTGCTTTTCAGCTCGTCTGCGAGCACTTGGTACTGCTGCTTGGGCATACACACTCCCCGGATGGCATGCCCATTCGATCACGCAGCAACCTCCGATCTCAAGCAATCGGTGGTTGGTCGTTGACCTACAACCGCCACCGATTGTAGGTTCCTGTGGAACGCCCCCGGATGGCACTTGGGGCGCTCATCTGCTCGGGGCGGGCATCCCCCGTGGTCCGTCCCGACCCTCCGGGTGCCCTGCTCGCCGGGCAGGGCTGCAGCTGCAGGTCGGGGAGGCTCGGCTGATCAAGGGTGCTCGGCCGGGCCGCCCTCTTCCCATCGATCGTTGAGAAGGGATCAGCATCGTGCGCAACTTGCTGCGACGCCGGGCGAAGCGTGAGAACGCCGGCCCGGCCAATCAGCCGCCCGCCGGCGCGTACCGATCGACGTCGTACCTGCCGCTGCGGCCGTGGCAGGTGCGGAGCCGCACCTTTGACATCCGCCGACGGGGCTTGGATCCGTTTGAGGTCGCCGCGTTCCTCGACCGGGTTGCTGGCGACCTCGCCGCCGCCGAGGCCGAGGTGGCTCGTAGCAGGGCAGAGACGGCCAGGATCAAGGACGCGCTCCGCGAGTGGCAGTCCCGCCAGGCTCCTACCATGCGCGACCTGGCCCGGCAGCCGTGACCGGCCGCTACGTCATTCACCTGCCGGTCACGGCGCCCGACCTGGCTCGGGCGAAGATGCTCGGCCGGACGGCGGGTCGGTCGCTGGCCTTCCTGGCTGCCGTCGACCTCGGCGGGATCACCGTCTCGGCCGAGGACGACCAGTGCGTACGCCACTGGGTCTTCTTGTGACCGCAAGCTCGACGGCGGCCGGCGTTGCGTTCTGCGCGCCGACCACGAGACACCCTGCACCGCCCGCCTGCCCCGCTGACCGCTTCCAGTGGCAGTCGAAGTGAGTCAGCTCACACTGCTGGAGTTGAGCGGAATAGGCTCAACTCTGGTTGTGTCGTTCCCAGTGGACACGCCGATCCGGGGGAGCCCATGAACACGGAACGCCTCACCACCAAGAGCCGCGAGACCATCACCAGCGCGGTCGCGCTGGCGAACCAGCGCGGCCACGCCACCGTGGAGCCCTGGCACCTGCTGCTGTCGCTGCTGGACACCGAGGGCTCGACCGCGGCCGGCCTGCTGCGCGCCGTCGGAGCCGACCCCGCCGAGCTGCGCCGGGTCGCTCAGCGCTCGGTCGACGCCCTGCCCGCCGCGCGCGGCTCCAGCATCGCCGAGCCCACCCTGGCCCGCGAGTTCGTCAACGCCATCGGCGCCGCCGAGCAGATCGCCCGGCCGCTGGGCGACGAGTACACCTCGACCGAGCACCTGCTCGCCGGGCTGGCCCGGGTGGGCGGCGCGGTCTCCGTCGCGCTCAGGAACGCCGGTGCCACCGAGGAGAACCTGGTCGCCGCCTTCCCGACCGTACGGGGCGGGGACCGCCGGGTCACCACCGCCGATCCGGAGCAGACCTACCAGGCCCTCGCCAAGTACGGCGTGGACCTGACCGCCAGCGCCCGCGAGGGCAAGATCGACCCGGTCATCGGCCGCGACTCGGAGATCCGCCGGGTGATCCAGGTGCTGTCCCGGCGCACCAAGAACAACCCGGTGCTGATCGGTGAGCCGGGCGTCGGCAAGACCGCCATCGTCGAGGGCCTGGCCCAGCGGATCGTCGCCGGCGACGTGCCCGAGTCGCTGCGGGACAAGAAGCTCGTCTCGCTCGACCTCGGCGCGATGGTGGCCGGCGCGCAGTATCGCGGCCAGTTCGAGGAGCGGCTGAAGTCCGTGCTGGAGGAGATCAAGAACTCCAACGGCCAGGTCATCACCTTCCTCGACGAGCTGCACACCGTGGTCGGCGCGGGCAAGGGCGAGGGCTCGATGGACGCCGGCAACATGCTCAAGCCGATGCTGGCCCGTGGCGAGCTGCGGATGGTCGGCGCGACCACCCTGGACGAATACCGCGAGCACATCGAGAAGGATCCGGCGTTGGAGCGCCGCTTCCAGCCGGTGCTGGTGGGCGAGCCGACCATCGAGGACACCATCGGCATCCTGCGCGGCCTCAAGGAGCGCTACGAGGTGCACCACGGCGTACGGATCACCGACGCCGCGCTGGTCGCCGCCGCCGCCCTGTCCGACCGCTACATCACCGACCGGTTCCTGCCCGACAAGGCGATCGACCTGGTCGACGAGTCCGCGTCCCGGCTCCGGATGGAGATCGACTCCCGTCCCGTCGAGGTGGACGAGATCGAGCGGGCGGTGCGGCGCCTGGAGATCGAGGAGATGGCACTGGCCAAGGAGCCGGACGCCGCCTCCGCCGAGCGCCTCGAACGGCTGCGCAAGGAGCTGGCCGACAAGCGCGAGCAGCTCACCGCGCTCTCCGAGCGCTGGCAGCTGGAGAAGAGCCACATCGCCAAGCTCTCCACGGCCAAGGAGGAGCTGGAGCGGCTCGGCGGCGAGGCCGAGCGGGCCGAGCGCGACGGTGAGCTGGAACGCGCCGCCGAGCTGCGGTACGGCCGGATCCCCGCGCTCAACGCCGAGCTGAAGCAGGCCGAGGAGGAGCTGGCCCGGCTCCAGGCCGACGGCGCGATGCTCAAGGAGGAGGTCGGCGCGGACGACATCGCCGCCGTGGTCGCCTCCTGGACCGGCATCCCCGCCGGGCGGCTGCTGGAGGGCGAGACGGCCAAGCTGCTGCGGATGGAGGAATCGCTGGGCACCCGGGTGGTCGGCCAGTCCGAGGCGGTCGCCGCGGTCTCCGACGCGGTCCGCCGGGCCCGGGCCGGCGTCGCCGACCCGGACCGCCCGACGGGTAGCTTCCTCTTCCTCGGCCCCACCGGCGTGGGCAAGACCGAACTGGCCAAGGCGCTCGCCGAGTTCCTCTTCGACGACGAGCGGGCCATGGTCCGCATCGACATGAGCGAGTACGGCGAGAAGCACTCCGTCGCCCGCCTGGTCGGTGCCCCGCCCGGGTACGTCGGCTACGAGGAGGGCGGCCAGCTCACCGAGGCGGTGCGCCGCCGGCCGTACTCGGTGATCCTGCTGGACGAGGTGGAGAAGGCCCACCCGGACGTCTTCGACGTGCTGCTCCAGGTGCTCGACGACGGCCGGCTCACCGACGGTCAGGGCCGTACGGTGGACTTCCGCAACGCGATCCTGATCCTCACGTCGAACCTCGGGTCGTCGGTGATCAGCGACCTGACGCTGACCGAGGAGCAGCGCCGGGAGGGCGTCCTCGCGGTGGTCCGGTCGCACTTCAAGCCGGAGTTCCTCAACCGTCTCGACGACATCGTGGTGTTCGCCGCTCTTCAGGGCGAGCACCTGCGCGCCATCGTCGACATCCAGCTGGACCGGATGCGGAAGCGTCTCGCCGACCGTCGGTTGTCGCTGGCCATCACCGACTCCGCCCGGATGTGGCTCGCCGAGCACGGGTACGACCCGATCTACGGTGCCCGCCCGCTGCGCCGGCTGGTGCAGTCGGCGATCGGCGACCAGCTCGCGAAGGCGCTGCTGGCCGGCCAGATCCGCGACGGCGACACGGTCCGGGTCGACCTGGCCGACAGCAAGGACGCCCTGACCGTCACCGCCGCCTGACGCTCCGCCCGACCGGTCGGATCCGCCGCGCCGGATCCGACCGGTGTCGGGGTGAGCGGCGGTGGGCAAGGATGGGGGAATGGTGGGCTTCGGAAAGCGGGACCGGAAGTTGGCCGCCGCGGTCGAGGAGCTGGCGGCGGCGGACACGCTCGCCTTCGGCGGGGTGGGGATCGCCGGCACGCTGCTGCCGGCCACGGAGGCGTACCGGCAGTTGGAGGGGGCGCTGGAGGAACATCCGGCGGCGGCCCGGCAGCAGCTCGACTGGCTGCTGGAGCACGGGTCGCCGGCCGGGAAGGCGTACGCCGCCGCGCTGCTGGACACCGTCGACGGGGCGGCCGGCCGGGCGGCCTGGACCCGGCTGCGCGACGACCCGGGTGAGCTCACCACGTTCACCGGCTGCCTGATGGACCAGACCACGCTCGGCGAGTACGCGGCGGAGCGACTCGCCGGCGAGTGATCCCTCCGGCGCGGAGGGCAACCCGATCGGCTCTGCCGGCAGTTGCGCGCAGCCCGTACCTTGCGGAGCCATGACCCCTCCCGGCGCCGCCCCCGCCCGGCCTACCCGGCCCGTCGTCGTCACGGTCGCGTTCTGGTTGCAGATCGCGACCGTCGCCGTCCTGCTCGCCCTGGTCGGCCTCGTGGTCGCCGCGGCGCTGGACTACAACGGCCAGATCGACGAGGCGCTGCGACAGGTCCCCGACGCGGACCCGATGGAGGTGTCGGACGAGCGCTCGGGCAACCTGGTCATGACGTTGACCCTCGGCGTCCCCGCGCTGCTGCTGGCCGCCTGGCTCGCCGCCACCGCGCTGCCCCTGTCGAAGGGCAGCAACGCCGCGCGCATCCTGGTCTTCGTGGCCGCCGGGGCGCAGCTGCTGGTCTGCCTCGGGCAGGGCTGCGGCGGCGTGCTGGTGATCCCGCTCATGCTTGCCGCGGGCGATCCCGAGTTCGACCCCGCCCTGGACTCCGGCGTCGACGGCGCGGACTGGGAGCAGTCGAAGTTCCTCGACACCCTCTACAGCCAGGGCGACCCGGGGGCGATTCTCGCGTTCGGCGGCATCGGCGTGATGCTGGTGCTGGCGCTCACCGCGGCGGTCGTGGTGCTGCTGCTGCTCCCGGACTCCCGCCGCTGGTTCCGCCCCGCGTCGGCCGCCTGGCCCCCGCCCGCGCCGTACGGCTACTGGCCGGGCCACCCCGCAGCGGCCTACCCGGGAGGTTATCCCGCAGTGCCCTACCCGGGAGGCCACGCAGCGGCCTACCCGCCGGCCGTCGGGCCGCTCCCGCCGGGCTATCTGCTCTGCCCCGACCCCGCCCTGCACCTGGCCCACCCGCCAGCCGGGCCGTCGGCACCCGGCCAGGGCACCAGTCCGTGGGCGCCCGCCCCGGAGGCCGGCCCGTGGGGGCCCGCCCCGGAGGCCGGGCCGTCCGCACCCGCGCCGGAGGTCGGGCCGTCCGCGCCCGCCCCGGAGGCCGGGCCGTTCCGGGAACCGGGCCGGGACGATGCCGCTCCGGGTGCCACCGGGCAGCCGGACGAGCCGGGGGCCGGCACGTCCGGTAGCTGACCGTTGACTCAGTAGACGAGTTGTTTGGCGAAGTGACCCGGGTTGTTACGGTCTCCGCCGACGCACTTGGGGAGGCGGTCGTGAACGGTTCGGTGGCGTATCTGGTGACGGCCCTGGGGTGTCTGGTCGGAGTGGCCGGTGTGGTGATCGCCGTGGTGGCGCTGCGCAAGGCCCGCTCCGGGCCGCGCCCGCCGGCCCCGGGTGATCCGTTCCGGGACCGGGACGCCGACGCCCTGCGTGGCGACCCGCGCCGGCTCAAGCCCGGCGACATCGTGGAGATCCGCCAGGTGCCGTACACCGTCCGCGGCTCGGTGCACCTGGTCGAGGGTGGTTGGAGCTGGGCGGAGCACCTGCTCGACGACGCGGGCGGGATCAAGCGCTGGCTCTCCGTCGAGGAGGACCCGGACCTGGAGCTGGTGCTCTGGAGCAGCCAGCCGTCCGCCACCGTCACCCCGGGCGCGCCCACGCTGGACGTCGACGGCCGCCGCTACAGCTGGGACGAGTCCGGCCAGGCGCGCTACACCGCCACCGAGGGCACCGGCCTCGACCCGCGTGGCACCATGCGCTACCACGACTACCAGGCGCCCGGCGGGGCCCGGCTCTCCTTCGAGGCGTACGGGGAGGCCGGCTGGGAGGTGAACCTCGGCGAGAAGCTGCACCGTGCCGAGGTGATGATCTACCCGCAGGGCGGCCCAGAGCAGGTGTCCTGACCGTGCTGGTCGCACTGGACACGCCGTACGTCGACACCCGCGCCGCCGACCTGAGCCTGGCCCTCGGCGGCCCCGAGCGGTGGCCCAGTCCGGTTCGCCGTACTTCGCGCCGCGGTCGTACTGGTCGATCGAGCGGTCGATCCGCGAGGCCGGCTTCGGCACGGTGCCGTACCACGTGGACGTGCCGAGCTTCGGCGACTGGGGGTTCGTGCTCGCCGTGCCCGGCACCACCCCGCCGCCGCTGGAACTGCCGGCCGACGCCCCGCCGCTGCGCTTCCTCACCCCGCCGGTGCTGGCCGCCGCGGCCAGCTTTCCCGCCGACCGGGCCCGGCTGGACGTGCCCGCCTCCACGTTGTTGCAGCCCAGGGTGCTGGAGTACGCCCGCACGGAGTGGCGTGGTTACTGACGGGTGACCGCTCCTCGGCCGCGTTCGCCGTCGGACCCGCGCGGCGGGTCCGGCTCTCGTGTCGTGCTCACCTCGCCCAGGCTCGTTACGGTAACCGTGTGATCTAGGGAAGGAGAATCATGGTCGATGCCTCGGGGACCCCACCCCGCGCCCGCCCGGGCGTGGTGACGACGTCCAGTTGGCTGCTCATCCTCGTCGCCGCCATCCAGGTGGTGAATCTGATCCTGACCCTGTCCACCATCGGCACGGTTCGGGACGTCCTGAGGGACGCGTACCGTGGCACCGCCGCTGAGCAGGCGAGCGAGGTGGCGTACGCGGCCGGCATCGCCGGGGCGGTGCTGGCGCTGCTGCTCGCGGTCGGCCTCGTCGTCCTCGCCCTGCTCAACAACCGGGGGAAGAACGGCGCCCGGATCACCACCTGGGTGCTGGGCGGCATCCTGGTCTGCTGCACCGGCGCCGGCCTCGCGAACACCGCGGCCGGTGGCCTGACCAACGGTGGCTCGACCAGCGGCAACATGCCGAGCAGCCAGGAGATCCAGCGCCGGCTGGAGGACGCCCTGCCGTCCTGGTACGGCCCGCTCTCCACCGCCCTCGGCCTGCTGGCCCTGCTGGCCCTGCTGGCTGCCCTGATCCTGTTGGCCCTGCCAGCGGCCAACGAGTTCTTCCGCAAGCCCCAGCCGGCCTGGGAGCCGCCGGTTCCGGGCGCCGCCTACCCGGGCTATCCGTCGGCTCCGGGTTACCCGCCGACCCCCGGCTACCCGCCGGCTCCGGGTTACCCGCCGACGTCGGGCTATCCGCCCGCGCCGGGCCAGCCGGGCTATCCGCCGGCGCCGGGCCAGCCGGGCTATCCGCCCGCGCCGGGCCAGCCCGGCCCGTCGCCCGAGCCCGGCGAGCGCCGGGGGCCCGAGCCGCCCTCGGGAAGTTGACGCTCCGATAACAGCGATACCGGCGATCCCTCCGAGTAGGTTGCAACCCGACGCCTACCGGAAGGACCTGTCGTGTCGTATCCCGTTCAGGCCCCGCCCCGCCGTCCGGGGCCGGTCGTCTCGGCGGCGGGGGTGCTGCTGCTGATGGCGGCCGGCGCCGTGGCGTACGCGGTCGCCAGTCTGCTCATCACGGGCGGCACGGTGGACCGGTTCCGCGCGGCGGCGACGGGGACCGGAGCCGGCGGTGGCGAGGTCGACACGGTGGTGTCGCTGCTGCGCGCCTCCACCGTGCTGTCGGCCGTGATCGGTGTGCTCATGGCGGTGCTGCTCGTCGGCCTCACCCTCGGCCTGCTCTCCGGCCGTCCCGGCGCCCGGGTGTTCACCTGGGTCGTGTCGGGGCTGGGCCTGCTCTGCGGGTGCTGCGGCCTGGCGGTGCTGGTCGGCCAGCGGGCCGCCCCGCTGCGCCTCGGTGCCGGCGAGCAGGTGACCGCCGACCTGCTCGCCCTCGTCGGCGACGCGTACCCGGCCTGGTGGATCCCGTTGAACGCGGCCATGTCGGTGGCGCAGGTCCTCGGGTACCTGTTGGTCGCCGTGCTGCTGGTCCTCCCCGCGACCGGCGCCTTCTTCCGTCGCCCCACGCCCACCGGACCGACGCCTCCGGCCGCCCCCATGCCGCCGCCCGGCCCGCCGATCGTGTCCCCGCCGCCGGGCCCGCCGATCATCCCTCCGTCCGCGTCGGCCCCGCCCGGGCCGACCCCATCCCCCGAGGGCCGCCCGTGACCGACGAGCGCCCCGCCCCGCGTCGTGCGTTGATCACCGGTGCCAGCCTGGGCATCGGCGCGGCGTTCGCCCGCCGGCTCGCCGCCGACGGGTGGGAGCTGATCCTGGTGGCCCGGGACGCCGGCCGGCTCGAGGCCACCGCCGCCGAGCTGACCCGCCGGTACGAGCGCCGGATCGATACCATTCCCGCCGATCTGTCCACCGACGACGGGTGTGCGGCTGTCGAACGGCGGCTCGCCGCCGAGCCGCCGGTCGGGATGCTGGTGAACAACGCCGGGATCAGCCTCAACACCTCGTTCGTCCGGTCGGCCGTCGAGGACGAGGCCCGGTTGCTCCGGCTGAACGTGCTCGCGGTGCTGCGGCTGACCCATGCTGCGCTGGGCCCGATGGTCCGGCGAGGCAACGGGGCAGTGATAAATATCTCTTCCGTCGCTGGTTTCGGCGTGCCGATGCCGGGCTCGACGTACTCGGCCAGCAAGGCGTGGGTCACGAATTTCAGTGAGTCGATCGGCCAGTCGGTGGCGCCGCTCGGGGTGCGGGTGATGGCTCTCTGCCCCGGCTACACCCGCACCGGCTACCACGAACGGGCCGGCATCGACATGTCCCGCACGAGGGCCTGGATGTGGCTGCGAACCGACGACGTGGTCGACGAAGGGCTGCGTGACCTGCGGAAAGGCAAGCTGGTCAGCGTGCCGAGCTGGAAGTACAAGCTGGCTGCGGCGGGGCTGCGGCACCTGCCGCGGCGGCTGCTGCGCGGCGCCTCCCGGGACACCCGGGGGCGGATCGGCCGCGTCGGCGACTGATCCGGGTCGGCCCGGTGCGCGCCCCGGGCGGGGGGACCCGTACCCGCCGACCCGGGTGGACGGTCGCACAGCGTAGCCGGACATCGCCACTCTTCGGTCGCCCGCAGGGTTGACCCGGGCGGACCCGAGGCACGCCTCCCAGACTTGCGCAGTACCCTCTATCGCCATGGAGGACCACGACGACCTGCGTAAATTCATCACCGAACTGGCTGTGGTCCATGGGCGGGTGGTGCTCTCGTCGGGCCGTGAGGCGGACTGGTACGTGGATCTGCGTCGCGTCACGCTCCATCACCGGGCAGCGCCGTTGGTCGGTCGGGTGATGCGCGACCTGACCGCCGACTGGGAGTACGACGCCGTCGGTGGGCTGACCCTCGGGGCCGATCCGGTCGCCATCGCGATGCTGCACGCGGCGGCCGAGACCGACCGGCCGCTGGATGCGTTCGTGGTCCGTAAGGCGGGCAAGGCGCACGGTCTTCAGCGGCGCGTCGAGGGGCCGGATGTGGCTGGTCGCCGGGTCCTGGCGGTCGAGGACACCTCGACCACGGGCGGCAGTGTGTTGACCGCGGTTGAGGCGCTACGCGAGGCCGGGGCCGACGTGGTCGGGGTGGCGGTTATTGTTGATCGAGGCGCTGGCGACGCGGTACGAGCCGCCGGACTGCCCTATCGGGCGGCCTATACGTTGGCTGACCTCGGCCTTGTGGCGTAAAAGTTTGCCGATTCGGATTTGCTGATATGCAGGCGGATCGATGCTGCTGGTGGAAGGATGGAATACGTGGGAACTGCGTTGGCTGAAATGACCATGCCTCAGATCTCGCCGCTCGCCGGCGAGCCGATCGAACGTGCCGATGCCGAGCGTCTCGCGGGGGTGCTGAAGGCCCTCGCCGACCCTGCCCGGCTGCGGCTGCTCAGTCTGATCCAGTCGGCTCCCGAGGGGGAGGCGTGCGTGTGTGACCTCACCGCGCCGCTCGGCCTCTCGCAGCCGACGGTCAGTCACCACCTGCGTATCCTCACCGAGGCCGGCTTGCTGGAGCGGGAGAAGCGCGGTGTCTGGGCGTACTACCGGCTGGTGCCGTCCGCGATCGCCACGATCGCGGATCTGCTCACCCCGCCGCGTAAGCGGGCCACCAAGAAGGCTCGCTGAAACCGGAATGACCCTGGGCCGCCTCGATTGAGCGCGGCGTCGGGTGGCGTGACAGGGGTGGCGCCACCGGACGGTGACGGCTGTCCGTCATCCGTACCACCCGCAGGTCGACAGGTTCACACCGATGGCCGGCCCCCGCCAAGGGGACCGGCCATCGGCGTGCCCGGAGATCAGCGGCGGTGCTGGCCGCCGTGGCCGTGCTGCGGGTCGTCGTCCCCGGCCTCCCGCCGGAGCGCGTCGACGGCCCCGGCCGCGCTGGCCGCGGCGACCACCGTGACCGCCTCGCCGCGCTTGCGCGCCCGCCGGTCGCGGAGGAACTCGAAGAAGATCGGCAGCACCGAGATCACGATGATCAGCGCGACCACCGGCAGGATGTACCGGTCGATCTTGTCGCCGATCGCGTTGTAGATCTGGTCGGCCAGCAGGTAGCCGACCAGCAGGATGCCGTCCACCCAGAGGATCGCGCCGATCACGTTCCACAGGAAGAACTGCCGGGCCGGCATGCCCAGCACCCCGGCCACCGGGTTGAGGAAGGTCCGCACGATCGGGATGAAGCGGGCCAGCACCACGGCCTTCGCCGGGCCGAACTTCTGGAAGTAGTACTCGGCCTTCTCCACGTACTCCCGCTTGAACAGGCGGGAGTTGGGGCGGTCGAACATCCGCTGGCCGTACCTGGCGCCGAGCCAGTGCCCGAACTGGGCGCCGGCGATCGCGCAGATTGGCCCGCCGATCAGCAGCCCGACCAGGCTCATCCGGGCGCCCGTGCCGAAGATCGCGTCCGCCACCGGTGAGGCGGCCACCCCGGCCAGGAAGAGCAGCGAGTCGCCGGGGAAGAAGAAACCGACCAGCAGGCCGGTCTCGGCGAAGAGGATCGCCCAGACCCCGAACAGCCCGAAGGTGCTAATCAGGTCCTTCGGGTCGAGCGGATTCAGAGCGACGCTCTCGGAGAGCAACCGGGTCTTTTCTGCTGTGTCCACGGCCACAAAGGGTACCCGGGCCCGGTCCGGCCTCATGCCGGACCGGGCGTACCGGTCACAGTCGGGGGTCGACGGGCTCGGACTCGCAGGCGAGGATGGCGAAGACCAGCTCGTGGCGGCGCCAGAGCGGGGCGTCCCCGACCAGGGCGTCCAGGGCGGCCAGGCCGAGGCCGTGCTCGCGCAGGGCCAACCCCCGCTTGCGCCCCAGCGAGCGTTTGCGCAGCGCGGCGAGCTGCCCCGGCTCGGTGTACCCGGGGCCGTAGATGATCCGCAGGTACTCCCGGCCCCGGCACTTGATCCCGGGCTGGAGCAGCGAGCCCTGCGGCGAACGGGCGGCCAGGCCGGCGTACGGCTTGACCACCATGCCCTCGCCGCCGGCCGCGGTGAGCGCCAGCCACCAGTCCGTGGCTGCCGCCACCGCCGCCTCGTCGGTCAGGTCGACCACCTGCCGCCGGGTCGCGGTGAAGAACTCCGGGTCCGCCGCGCAGAGCCGGTCCGCCAGGGCGAGGTGCCAGCCGTGGTCCCGGTCGGCGTAGCTCGCCCCGGCCCCGGCCAGCACGGCGAACGGCGCCAGGGTCACCCCGCGCAGCCCATCGGTCGGCCCGACGTACGCCCGGTACGCCGCCGAGTAGGCCCGGACCTCGGACTCCCGATCGGCCATCCGGCCGCGCAGCTCCCCGACTGGAAGCCCCCGGCCGGCGGCGGCGTCCAGCGCGGCGAGCACCGCCGGCAGCGCTGCCCGGCCGGCCGCGCCGACCCCGGCGTACTGCTCGCGGATCAGCCCGCCCGCCTTCGCCGACCAGGGCAGCAGCTCGCAGTCGAGCAGCAGCCAGTCGGTGTCCAGCTCCGCCCAGAGCCCGGCCGTGGTGACCGCGGCGCGGACCCGGGCCAGCAGTTCGTCGTCGAGCGGTGGCCCGAAGAAGGGACGCCCGGTGCGGGTGTGCACCGCCCCGCCGGCGAACCGCCCCGGCTCCCGCTCCACCAGCACCACCGCCCGCGAGCCCATGTGCTTCTCCTCGCAGACCACCCGCTCGACCCCGGCCGAGCGGTAGTCGGCGAACGCCTGCTCCGGATGCTCCAGGAACCCCTCGACCGTCGACGTCGAGCAGGGCGCCATGGTCGGCGGCAGCCAGACCAGCCGACCCGGGTCGACCGCCCACCGGCTCATCACCTCCAGCGCGGCGGCGGCGTTCTCCGCCGGCACGGTCAGCGTCCCGTACGGGTGCGTGAGGTGCCGCCGCCCGGTGACGTCGGCCAGGTCCAGCACGGTGTCCGGGCGGGCCGGCGGGGGCGCGACCAGCGGGCGGGCCGGGGCGTACCACTCCTTCACCGCCGGGACGGAGACCAGCTCCTTCTCCGGGTAGCGCAGCGCGGTCAGCCGCCCGCCGAAGACGCAGCCGGTGTCGATGCAGATGGTGTTGTTCACCCACTCCGGCTCCGGGGTGGGGGTGTGGCCGTACACGACCATGGCCGAGCCCCGGTAGTCGCGCGCCCACGGGTAGCGCACCGGCAGGCCGTACTCGTCGGTCTCACCGGTGGTCTCCCCGAAGAGCGCGAAGGCGCGGACCCGGCCGGACGCCCGGCCCTGGTACGCCTCCTTGAGACCGGCGTGCGCGACCACCAGCCGCCCGCCGTCCAGGACGTAGTGGCTGACCAGGCCGTCGATGAAGGCCGCCGCCTCGGCGACGAAGCGCTCCGGCTCCGCCGCCAGCTGGTCCATCGTCTCGGCCAGCCCGTGGGTGAGCCGCACGTCCCGGCCACGCAGCTTGCGCAGCAGCTTCTGCTCGTGGTTGCCCGGCACGCAGATCGCGTGGCCGGCCGCCACCATGCCCATCACCAGGCGGAGCACGCCGGGCGAGTCCGGGCCGCGGTCCACCAGGTCGCCGACGAAGACCGGGGTACGCCCGGCCGGGTGCACCGCGTCCACCGGGCGGCCCGCGTCGTCGCGGTGCAGTGCGTAGCCCAGCCGGAGCAGCAGCGACTCCAGCTCCTCGCGGCAGCCGTGCACATCGCCGACGATGTCGAACGGCCCGGTCAGCTCGCGCCGGTCGTTGAACAGCTTCTCGTACCGGATCTCGGCGGCGTCGATCTCCTCGCTCCCGCGCAGCACGTGCACCTTGCGGAAGCCCTCCCGGGCCAGCCGCCCGTACGACTGCCGCAGGTCCCGCTGCATCCGGGCGAGCACCTGCCGGCCGTGCGTCCGGTCGTCCCGGACCTGCGTACGCTCCCAGGCCAGCGCCTCCGGCACGTCCAGCACGATCGCCACCGGCAGCACGTCGTGCTCGCGGGCCACCTTCACCAGGGCGGCCCGGGCGTGCGGCTGGAGGTTGGTCGCGTCGACCACGGTGAGCCGGCCCCGGCGCAGCCGGAGCCCGGCGACGTGGTGCAGCGCGTCGAACGCGTCGCCGGAGGCGGACTGGTCGTTCTCGTCGTCGGCCACCATCCCCCGGAAGGTGTCCGAGGAGAGCACCTGGCTGGGCCGGAAGTGCCGCCGGGCGAAGGTGGACTTGCCCGAACCGGAGACGCCGACCAGCGCCACCAGGGCGAGCTCGGGAATGTCCAGGATGGTCATCAGGTCGTCTCCTCCGTCCGGGTCAGCACGGCGAGCTGCGTCGGGCTGCCGACCTCCGGGTCCTCGTCGCCGACGCCGGCGATCGTCGCGGTGTAGCCGTGGGTCGCCGACACCCGCTCGACCCACGCGGCGAACTCGGCCCGGGTCCACTCGAACCGGTGGTCGGCGTGCCGGAACCGGCCCACGCCCAGCCCCTCGTAGCGGACGTTGTACTCCACGTTCGGGGTGGTCACCACGACCGTGCCGGGCCGGGCGTGCCCGAACACCGCGTCCTCCAGCGCCGGCAGGCGCGGCGGGTCGACGTGCTCGATCACCTCCATCAGCACCGCCGCGTCGTACCCGCGCAGCCGGTCGTCCCGGTAGGTGAGCGCCGACTGCCACAGCTTGATCCGGTCGCGCTGCCGCTCCGGCAGCCGGTCCAGCCGCAGCCGTCGGGCGGCCAGGGTGAGCGCCTGGCTGGAGACGTCGGTGCCGACGATCTCGGTGAACCGCCGGTCGGCGACCAGCGCGGTGAGCAGCGCCCCGCCCCCGCAGCCCAGGTCCAGCACCCGGCCGGCGCCGCTGGCCCACAGCGCGGCCAGCACCGCCTCGCGCCGGCGTACGGCCAGCGAGGCGCGCCTCTGGTCCGTCTCCTCCGTCGACCCCGCCGGGTCGACGCTGTCGTCGGCGGGTGGTTCGTCGGCGAGGCGCAGTTCGGCGAGGCGGGCCAGGGCCTCGCCCGCGAGAGCCCGGCGGTGGGCCAGGTAGCGGCGGGTGATCAGGGACCGCTCCGGGTGGTCGGCCAGCCAGCCCGCGCCGGCCCGGAGCAGCTTGTCCACCTCGTCCGGCGCCACCCAGTAGTGCTTGGCGTCGTCCAGCACGGGCAGCAGGACGTACAGGTGGTTGAGCGCGTCGGCGACCCGCAGGGTGCCGGTCAGCGTCAGGTCCACGTAGCGGCTGTCGCCCCACTCCGGGTACGTCTCGTCGAGCGGGATCGGGGTGGCCGTCACCGCCCAGCCGAGCGGGGCGAAGACCCGTGCGGCCAGCTCGGCGCCGCCCCGGCAGCGCAGCACCGGGACGCGCACCTCCAGCGGGATCGGGGTGGCGGCCAGCTCCGGCCGGTCCCGGGACTCGCCGCGCAGCGCGGACCGGAACACCTTGGCCAGCGCCGAGGAGAGCAGGCTGGACGCGGCGTACGGGCGGTCGTTGACGTACTGGCCGAGGGTGAAGGCGTCCGTGGTGACCGCCTGGGCCCGGCCGCGACCCCGGCCGACACCCAGCCGCTGCGGGTCGATCTCGACCAGCAGCGCCGCCGTGCACCGCTGCTCCTCCGCCTCGGGGTACAGCACGTGCGCGGTGCCCGCCGGCAGCTCGAAGCTCTGCACGCGGTCCGGATGTTTGACGAGGAGGTGGCCGAGGTCGGTCGCGGGGCGGTGGGTCGTGGTCAGGGTCAGCAGCACGTGTCGATGCTCTCAGTGATGTCGATCCGATTTGTGGGTCTGGCGAAGTGGCCCCGGACATGGGGGTGCCCCGCCGACCTTGCGGTCGGCGGGGCACCCTGGCTTCGTGGGGCGCCTTGGGTCAGGCGACGAAGCGGGTCTTGCGGCGGCGGCTCACCAGGTAGCCGCCCGCGCCGGCCACGAGGAGCAGCGCGCCGATGCCGGCGATCAGGCCGGTGGAGGAACCGGTGATCGGCAGGGTGCCGCCGTCACCGCCGCCCTGACCCCCGTCGCCCGGGGTGCCCGGAGTGCCCCCGCCGGCCGGGTTGATCACGATCGCGGCGCTGTCGTTCTTGCTGTTCGAGTCCCCGGCCAGCCGGACGGTGACGGCACCCGAGGCGTTCGGCACCACCTTGTCGATACGCAGGCCGAACTCGTACGTGTTCTTCGCGCCCTTCGGGGTCTCGGTGGCCTGGCACCCGTACTCCCGGGCACCCGGCTCGCCCCAGTTGCCGTTCCACTGGTCCCACTCCTCGTCCGAGGTGTAGGGCTGGCAGTCACCGGACACGTCGACCGCGGTGGTGCCCTCCGGAATCGTGACCCGGAACACCGGTGCGCTCTGGTACTCGAGCAGGGCGGGGCCGAGGTTCGTGAAGCCCGGCCGCACCTGGACGACCGCGCCCTTCTTGCCGCTGGCCGTGGCCCCGTTCACGCTGAGGTCGGCCGGGTTGTTCCCGGTCACCTGCACCGAGATCTCGGTGAAGTTGTTCATGACGTCCGGGTCGGTCTGCCGAGCCAGCGACTTGACCGTGCCCGCCTCGACGAGGCGCAGCTTCGCCCCGCTGCCCGGCTTGCCGTCCTGCGGCCAGTCCCGGCTGATCAGCTCCCAGTCGTCCTTGGTCCACCAGGCGCTCACCGCATGCAGGTTGGCGCCCGTCCGAACGTCCTTGTCGAGCTGGAACGGCAGGTTCTCGGAGAGCCGGTAGGTCTTGCCCGGCTCCAGGTCCTCGTCGAACGTGCAGAGCGCGCCCAGGAAGTCGGTCATCTGGCAGTTCGAGAAGTTGCCCGCGTACTCGTACAGGTAGTCACCGTTTACCGCCAGCACCGCGCCGTGGCTGGTCGCCTCGCTGCCGTTACGGACGGTCGCCGGCGTGCCGACCCGGCTGCCGGGTGCGCCGGTGACGGTCAGCTCGGCTTCGGTCTGCAGGTCGACGCCCTCGGCGAGGGTGACGGTGGAGGTCGCCTTGACGGTGTGGCCACCGGACGTCAGCGAGTACGTCACCTGGCCGTCCTGGCCGGGCTTGGCGTCGTCCTTGCCGAACACCTGGATGCCGAGCCAGGGTCCGTCGTCCTCGGCGAACTCCGTCTCGCAGTGCACGGTCTGGCCGGAGGTCTCGCACGCCCAGCCCCAGCCCTCACCGGGCATCTCGAGGTTGGCGAAGTTGGCGATCCCGGAGAAGTCGATGTCGAGCGCGGTGCGGCCGAACTGGTGTGGCTTCTCGGAGTCGGTCGGCATGGCGTAGACGTACCCGACGGTGCCGTGGCCGGGTGCGACGAGCGTGTCCGTTGCGACCAGGTCGAAGGGAGCCTGGGCGGCGGCGGCGGGGGTGGCGGAGGCGGCGACGAACGCGCCTGCGACGCCCAACCCGGCGAGCCAGCGCCGGCTGGAGTTCCTGAGCATGTGGGGGTTCCTCCCGTGGATATCAGGTGGAGCCTGTGGAGCCTAAGAAGCTGGTGAGTCGCTCCGCTGTCCCGATTGGCTGGTCGGCGTGCCGAACCGGCTGAAAGGTTGATCGCCAATCGTGCAATCTTCGGCTGTCCCGGGCCCGTCAACAGGGCGGGACACCGGGAGGTGCAGTGACGTACGAGGAGTTCGCCGACGCGCGGCTGGGCGCCCTGCTGCGGTACGCGGTCATGCTGACCGGGGATCCGCACCAGGCGCAGGACCTGGTGCAGGAGACCATGGTGCGGGTCCAGCTGAACTGGCGGCGGGTGGCCCGGAGCGACGTCCCGGAGCGGTACGTGCGCCGGATGCTCACCAACCAGTACGTCGACTGGCGGCGCGGCTCCTGGGCCCGCCGGGTGCTGCTTCGGGCCGAACCCGACGACCTGCCCGCGCCGGCCGACCACGCCCAGTCCGCGGTGGACCGGGACCAGGTCTGGTCCTGGCTGTCCCGGCTGCCCCGCCGGCAGCGCGCCACGCTGGTGCTCCGCTACTACGAGGACCTGCCCGACGCCGAGATCGCCGAGATTCTCGGCTGCGCGGTCGGGACTGTCCGCTCCTGCATCTCGCGCGCGCTGGCCACCCTCCGAGCCGAGTACGTGGAGGTCTGCTCATGATCGAGGACGACCTGCGGGCCGCCTTCGCCCGGCACGAGGCGCTCACCCCGCCCACCGGTCCGGTCCGGACCGCCATCGACCGGGCCGTGGTCCGCCGCCGGCGTCGTCGCCTCCGGCTCCGGCTCGCCGGTACGGCGCTGGCGGTGGTCGCCGCCGCCCTGGCCGGCTTCACCGCGATCGCGCCGCGCCAGCCGGCGCCCGCGATCCCGCTCGGTGAGCCGCCACCGCCGACCCCCACCGGCGCGCTGAACGTGCTGCTGCTCGGCGTGGACGGGTACGAGGGCCGCCAGTACCGACTCGCCGACTCCGCCCTGCTGGTGCACGTTCCGGCCGACCGTAGCCGGCTCTATCTGGTTTCGCTCCCGCGTTACCTGGAGGTCTCGGTTCCCGGTCACGGGGCGGACAAGCTCAACTACGCCTTCCTCCAGGGTGCCGGTGAGCCGCGTCCGGACCTGAGCCGCGGCTACCGGGTCACCCGTGACGCGGTGGCCGACACCCTCGGCGTACGGATCGACGCCGGTGCCGTCCTCACGTATCCGTTGGTGCGCAAGCTCACCGACGCGGTCGGCGGCGTGGAGGTCTGCCTGCCGCAGCGGGTCCGCTCGGTGCACACCGACCGGGTCTTCCCGGCCGGCTGTCAACGACTGGACGGCACTGACTCGGTAGACCTGCTCCGCCAGCGGGTCGGGTTGCCGGACGGCGTGCTGGACCGGGACCGCAACGCCGAGCGGTACGCGGCCGGCCTGCTCCGCCGGCTCCAGGAGCGGGACACGTTCACCAATCCCCTGGTGGTCAACTCGCTGCTCCAGCACCTGAGCTCCGGGCTGGTCGTGGACGCCGGAGCCAGTTCCCTGCCGGCACTGGCGCTGGTGGCCGCGCAGGCCGCGACCGCCGAGCCGGTCGGGCTCCTCCCGCCCGGCGTGCACGTGGAGAAGCCGGACCTCCGCTTCCGGCTCGATCCGGCCCTCGGGCCGGGCTTCCTCGACGCGCTGCGCACCGACCGGCTGGGCGAGTGGGCCTCCGCCCATCCGGGGCAGGCGACCACGCTGCGATGACGGGGAGGGGCAGGACCGCTCCCCGCATCGTCAGCGGTAGTCGTCCTCGTCGGCGACGACCACCCGGGCCTGTTCCACCGCGTCCCAGTCACCGACCTCCAGGCCACGCTGCGGCTCGGTCTCGCCGTCCTCGGGGGTGATCACCGCCGCCTGCTCGACCGCGTCGGCCGGTTCCGCCTCCAGATCCCGCTCCTCCGGAGCGAGGTGGTCGCTCGGGGCGAAGTCCTCGTCGGGCTGACCCATCGTCCCTCCCTGGATCTCGGTGCGGACAGTCACCACCACACCGTACGGGCTGGGTCCGATCCCCGCTCGGTGCCGGGCCGATCGGCACCGGGGCCGGCGGGCGTCGGCGACCGGCCCCGGGGCGGGCGGCGACACCACCCGCCGAGTCGGCGGATTGTCCCTCCCACCGTGAGGCCCGGTGCCAGGATGGGTGCGTGGGCTTCCTGATCCGACTGGCGATCACCGCGATCGCGCTGTGGATCACCACCCTGATCGTGCCCGGAGTGGAGGTGACGGGCCGTGACGCTGTGAACACGGCGCTCACCCTGGTCGTGGTGGCGCTCATCTTCGGCGTGGTCAACGCGGTGCTCAAGCCGGTCATCAAGGTGCTCGGCTGCGTGTTCTACCTGCTCACCCTCGGGCTGTTCGCGCTCGTGGTCAACGCCCTGCTGTTCCTGTTCACCAACTGGATCGCCCAGGGGCTGCACCTGCCGTTCCACGTCGAGGGCTTCTGGGCCGCCTTCTGGGGGGCCATCGTGGTGGCCGTGGTGAACTGGCTGATCAGCATCGTCGTGCCGGACCGTCGGGAGGCCCGGTGAGCCGTTCCCGGGTCGGTTGTGCCTGTTGCCGCCACCTACGGGATACTTCCGGCGGTGGACAGCGCGGTCCGGCGCATCCAAGGAAGACAGCGGCCTGCACGGCCGAGAGCGGTAAGTAAGGAGCGTTCGACATGCCCATCGCTTCCCCCGAGGCTTACGCGGAGATGCTGGACCGGGCCAAGGCCGGCCGGTTCGCGTACCCCGCGATCAACGTGACGTCCTCGCAGACGCTGAACGCGGCGCTCAAGGGCTTCGCCGACGCGGAGAGCGACGGCATCATCCAGGTCTCCACCGGTGGCGCCGAGTACCTCTCCGGCCCGTCCGTGAAGGACATGGTCAGCGGTGCCGTCGCCTTCGCCAAGTACGCCCACGAGGTGGCGAAGAACTACCCGGTGAACATCGCGCTGCACACCGACCACTGCCCGAAGGACAAACTGGACAAGTTCGTCCGGCCGCTGATGGGCATCTCCCAGGAGCGGGTGCAGCGCGGCGAGGAGCCGCTGTTCCAGTCGCACATGTGGGACGGCTCCGCCGTGCCGGTGGCGGAGAACCTGGAGATCGCCGAGCAGCTCCTCACCGAGGCCGCCAAGGGCAAGATCGTCCTTGAGATCGAGGTCGGCGTCGTCGGCGGCGAGGAGGACGGCGTCGAGAACGCCATCAACGAGAAGCTCTACACCACCGTCGAGGACGGCCTGGCCATGGTCGACGCGCTCGGCCTCGGCGAGAAGGGCCGCTACATGGCGGCGCTGACCTTCGGCAACGTGCACGGCGTCTACAAGCCGGGCAACGTCAAGCTCCGCCCCCAGGTGCTCCACGACATCCAGGTGGCGGTCGGGGCCAAGTACGGCAAGGAGAAGCCGCTCAGCCTGGTCTTCCACGGCGGTTCCGGCTCGCTGCTGTCGGAGATCCGCGAGGCGCTGGACTACGGCGTGGTGAAGATGAACATCGACACCGACACCCAGTACTGCTTCACCCGGCCGGTTGCGGACCACATGTTCCGCAACTACGACGGCGTGCTCAAGGTCGACGGCGAGGTCGGCAACAAGAAGATGTACGACCCGCGCGTCTGGGGCAAGGCCGCCGAGGCCGGCATGGCCGCCCGGGTCGTCGAGGCCTGCGAGGCGCTGCGCTCCACCGGCACCAAGATGAAGTGATGCCGTGAGGAGGGGCCCCTTGTCAGCACCCGTCTGTTGACAAGGGGCCCCTCCTTTCATTCGGTCAGCAGCCGGACCGCCTCGTGGACGTCGTCGGTGAGGTGCACCGTTCCCGACAGGTCGCCGAAGGGGGAGGCGGCCAGCAGCGGGCGCAGAAGCGACTCGACCGGCAGCTCGGTGGTCCAGTACGTCCGGTCCAGGAAGACGTACGCCCCGCTCGCCCCGTCGGTGCCGTAGTAGGTCTTGGTGGCCGCCTGGAAGACCTCCTGCACCGTCCCGGCCCGCCCGGGCGCGAAGACGATCCCACCCCGCGCCAGCCGCAGGATGGTGTCCTCCCGGATCGCGTTGGAGAAGTACTTGGCGATCCGCCCGGCGAACAGGTTCGCCGGCTCGTGCCCGTACAACCAGGTGGGGATGGCCAGCCCGCCCGACCGGGCCCACTCCGTGCCGGCCGCCGCCGGACGCGGCGTGGGCAGCGCCGGCCCGGCCGCGTACCGCTCGCGGACCCGGAGCGCCACCTCCGTGTAGCGGTCGTGATCGGTGAAGTCGGGCGCGGTGGCGAGCAGGTCGACCGCCGCGGTCAGCTCCTCCGCCGGCCAGGCCGCCAGGAACGCGCCCAGGTTGGCCGCCTCCATCACGCCGGGGCCGCCACCGGTCACCACCAGCCGGTCGGCCCGCGCCAACTCCCAGCCCAGCACCGCCGCCATCCGGTACGCGGCGCTGCCGCGCGGCACCGCGTGCCCGCCCATCACGCCCACCACGGACTGCGGCCCGTGCACCGCCAGCCAGGCGCGGGTGGCGTCGGCCAGCGCGTTGTCCACCCCGTGGTCGTGCAACCGCTGCCCGAGCGCCTCCCGGACGTCCGGCAGCGCGCCGCCGTGCTCCCGGAAGTGCGCGTACACCCGGGTGTCGTACATCCCCGCGAATCCGGCCTCGGCGAAGCCCGCAGCCAGGTCGTCCGCACTGTAGAGATGGGCCGGCTGGGTCGGGTAGGGCAGCCTCGAGAAGGGAGGAACCACGTTCGCCCCGCGCCGGACCAGGTCGGCGCCCACCTCGCGGCCGGCGAACCGGCAGCCCACAAAGAGCGTGTCGGCCACATCGGTCCCGCTCAGGTCCGGGACCGGATCGAGGTCCAGGCGCAGCCCCTGCACGGTCAGACCGGCGAGGCTCCCCTCGGCCAGCCGCCGGTCGAACTCGGCCCGGGTCTCGATCTCGTCAGTGGCGTGCGGTTCGATGACGTCCGCGGGAGGTGGGGTCGGCACGAGATCATCCTGCCCCGGCGGGGCAAGCCGGCAAACCCCGGCGAGACGGACAGGAGCCCGGCGGCCAGGCCACCGGGCTCCTGCGTAACCGGGTCCTGGGGAGGCTCCGGATCTGTAGTTGTAGTGGAAAACATCGCTGCGTGGCATGGGCCGGCGGTACGTGCACCGGCACCACAGGCGTGACGAAACCCTCAGCCGTTCAGCCAACCAGCTCGCCGGACCCTCTCGCGTAGCCGGGCGCGAAGCGGGTTGAATGGGGCGATGCAGAACCTGTTGCCTGAGCCACCGGCCACCCTCCTGCCGGCACACGAGGAGGCCGACGCTGCGCTGGCCGCCGCCGCAGAGCAGGACACCGACGAGGCGTACGCCGAGGTCGCGGCCCGCTTCCCGAGCCACAGCGCGGCCTGGGCGGCGCTCGGTGCCCGGGCGTTCGCCGCGGGCCAGGTCATCGCGGCCTACGCGTACGCGCGTACCGGCTACCACCGGGGCCTGGACCAGCTGCGCCGCAGCGGCTGGAAGGGGCACGGACCGGTGCCCTGGTCGCACAAGCCCAACCGGGGCTTCCTCCGCTGCCTCTACGTGCTCTCCCGGGCCGCCGGCGAGATCGGTGAGGCGGACGAGGCGGCCCGCTGTGCCCAGTTCCTCCGCGACTGCGATCCCGCCGCCGCGGACGCCCTGGCCAGCCGCTGAAGCGTCGACGGCCGGCCCGACCGTCAGGTCAGGCCGGCCGTCGCCCGAGCTACAGCCCCTCGGCGACCGCGGCAGCGATCTTCAGCCACGCGTCCCGGGTGGCCGAGGAGAGTTGCCCGTACCGGATCGGCTCGCCGGTGTCGATGAGCCGTTCGTAGGGCGCCAGCAGCACCGCCCGGGTCCGGGCCGCGAAGTGCGCCTGGATCGCCGGCAGATCGATCTCCTTGCGCGACGGCGGCATCGACACCACCGTCACCGCCTGCCGGACCAGGCGCTGCCGGCCGCTCTGCTCCAGGTGGTCGAGCATCCGGGCGGCCGTCTCCGCCGAGTCATTACGGGCCGACATGGTGACCACGAGCTGGTCGGTGGCGTCCATCGCGGCCTGCCAGTTCTGTGCCCGGACGTTGTTCCCGGTGTCGACGAAGATCAGCTTGTAGAAGCGGCTGACCACGTCGCGGATCTCGGCGAACGCGGCGGCGGTGAGCATCTCCCCGCCGGTTGCCGACTCGTCCGAGGCGAGCACGTCGAACATCCCCTCGCCCTGCGAGCGGACGTACTGCGACAGGTCGCCGACCCGGCCGTGCGGGCCCTGGAACTGGGCCAGGTCGCGCAGCAGGTCCCGGACCGTACGCGAGTGGAAGTCCTGCTGGGCACGCATGCCCAGGGTCCCCTGGGTCTCGTTGTTGTCCCAGGCCAGCACGTACCCGCCGCGCTTCTGGCCGAAGGTCATCGCGAGCAGCAGGATGGCGACGGTCTTGCCCGCGCCGCCCTTCGGGTTGACCACGGTCACCTGGCGCAGCCCGCCGAAGTTGCGGCGGACCATCTCGATGTCCCGCTTGACCTCCTGCTCGTGGCGCCCGGGCGGCAGCCGGACCAGGCCGATCTTGTTGACCACCGCCCGTACCCCCATGGTGGCCACCGGGTCGGCTGGCCTCGCCTGACGGCGGCGGGCGAAGTCCTCGGCGGTCGGAGCGGCCCCGCTCTCGGGAGTCCAGGCCGGCTCCGGGTACGCGGCGGGGACCGGGTGCTGCGGCGCGGGCGGGCCGGGCTGCTGCGGCATCGGGGCGCCCTGTTGCGGCCAGGCTGCCGGGTACCAGCCCGGCGGCGGGGTGGTCCCGCCCGGCTGCGGCGGCGGGTACGCGGAGGGTGCCGGCTGCCCGTACCCGACCGGTCCCGGCGGGTACGCCGTGCCGTCCCCGTACGGCGGCTGCTGCGGCATCGGTACGCCGGGCGAGGGCGGGAACGGCCCGAGCCGCGGTGCCGGGCTCTCCGCCGCTCCACCGCCGGCCGCCGCCCCGCCGCGCGCGGAACCGCCGCCTGCCGCGCCGCCGTTCGCCGAGCCGCCGTTTCCGCTGCTTCCTGCGCCGCCGATCCCCGCGCCGCGGCCTCCTGCGCCGCCGCTCGCCGCCCCACCGTTACCGGCCGCGCCGTTTCCTGGCCCGTCGTTTCCTGGCCCGTCGTTTCCTGGCCCGTCGTTTCCTGGC
>NZ_JBEYER010000026.1:0-44135 GCF_040634005.1 Micromonospora sp. NPDC007271 | reverse complement strand
CGTTTCCTGGCCCGTCGTTTCCTGGCCCGTCGTTTCCTGGCCCGTCGTTTCCTGGGCCGTCGCTGGTCGCGCCGCCGGCCGCCGAGCCGGTCGGGCCGGGTGCCGGGCTGACCGTCAGCGCCTCGACGGGAGCGGGTGCCGGCAGGTCCGACCGGGCTGGCAGCGGCAGGGCTTCGCTATTCGGCGGCGTCGCCGAGCCGGCCTCCGTCGATTCGGGCACCGGTGCCTCGGCGGCCGGCTCGCCTCCCGAGCTGATGAACCGCTGCGGTGGCTGCGCCCACGGCGACTCGTTCCGGCCGCCCGCCGGGTCCCCCGTCACGGCGGTGGGCGGGGAAGTCGCCGGATCGCTGGCCGTCGTGCCCTCGGTTCGCGGGGAAGTCGCCGGACCGACGGCCGCTGCCTCCTCGGTCGTCCGCTCGGAACTGCCCGCTTCGCCGCGCTGCCCCGCCTCGCCGCCCGGATCCGCCGCCGGGCTGTCCGGGCTGGGCACCGGGTGGTCCAGGGTGAACGGCAGGTCCAGGTCGACCGGAGGATGCGCCGCGCGGGGCGCGGATGCCCTGTTGCCGGTACCCGGTGGTGTCTGGTCGGGGGCCGGTCCGGCGGCCGGGTCGACCGGCTGCGGCGCGGGCGGCCAGGAGGGCGCCGGGGGTGTGCTCGTGGCGGGCGGGGCGGGCCAGGCCGACGCTGCCGGCTGGGGTGCCGCCCAGGGCGGGACGGCGGCGGTCGGGTCGGTCGGATCCGGCGGCCAGAGTGGTTCGATGTCCCGCTCGGGCACCTGCGGTTGGCCCGGCACGTGGGCCCGGTCGGCGTTCTCGTGCACCACGGTTCCTCCCCATTCCTCCCGCCGAGGATAGGCCGTCCGGTTCGCCGGACGGTCCGACCGGATCGACGGAGGTCAGGCCGCCCACACCGCCCAGGCTCCCGGCTCGGTCCACCAGGACCGCTTCCGGTTCAGCTCGCCCTCGACGCCGTCGTCGAGGAAGGGCACCTTCTCGTCGCGCGGCACCACCGCCACCGCCCGGCCCCGGGCCCGGCGCACCTCGAGTCGTACCCGCTTCCTGCCGAGTGCGGACCGGGTGACCACCGGCACGGCCACCGCCACCTCGACCCGGCCGTCGGTCGGGTCCGGGTCGGCCAGCAGCGCCACGTCGTCCAGGCGGGCGTACCCGCCGGCGTTGCCGATCACGCAGGCCATGATCGGGTCCTCGCCCTCGGAGAGGATCGTGCCGTCGACCTCGACCCGGGCCCGCCAGTGCAGCGGGCGGCCCGCGTCGTCGGCCGCGCCGAGCAGTGCGCCGTCGAGGGTGACCGAACCGCCGTCGTTGCGCAGCAGGTCGAGCCGGCGGACCGTGCCGTCCAGCACCGCGGCGGCCACCGCCGCCGGGTCGCGGGGCAGCCCGAGCTGCCCGGCCAGGTCCCGCGCCGCACCGCTGCGGGCCGGGTCGAGCGGGAGTACGCCGATCGGGGGCAGGTCGGGGACGGTCCGGTTGTCGGGCAGGTCGGCCGGGCGGCGGCTGGGCGGCGGAGCGTACCGCCGGACCAGCCGGCGCAGGACGGCGCGCAGCTGACCGTCGCTGGCCGTGGCGACGACCAGCCGGGTCTTGCTGTCCGGGTCCGGCCAGGTGAGGCCGTCGGGGCGCGGCGCCCCGTCGAGGCGGGCCAGCACCTCGTCGATCTCGGCGTCCGAACGGGCGGTCACCGTCTCCACCCGGGCGCCTCGCGCGGTCAGGGCGTCCGCGCAGGCCAGCACCGGTACGCGCGGCGTCTCGCAGCGCTCCGCGGGCGCGGCGCCGGTGGTCTCGTCGGCGCCACCGCAGCAGGCTCCACCACTGCCGCATCCTCCACCGGGCGTGTCCCGCTCCGAGCCGAGGGTGAGCAGCACCACGTCGTACACGAAGGAGCCTCCTGCTTCTCGACGAACCCCTGCCGGTCCCGCCGTCCCTACTTGTTAGCCTGACACCCCGGGCTCGCTGACCGGTCGCCACCTGGCACCCGAGCCTTCTGGAGGCGGAGAAGATGCCAGCGATCGTGCTCCTCGGCGCCCAGTGGGGCGACGAGGGCAAGGGCAAGGTTACCGACCTGCTGGGCGGGCGGGTCGACTACGTGGTGCGCTACTCCGGCGGCAACAACGCCGGCCACACCGTGATCACCCCGGACGGGCAGAAGTACGCACTGCACCTCATGCCGTCCGGCGCGCTCTCGCCAAGCGCGATGATCGTGATCGGTAACGGCGTGGTGGTCGACCCGAAGGTGCTGCTGGAGGAGATCGACGGGCTCGCCGCGCGGGGCGTGGACGTCTCCCGGCTGCGGATCTCCGGCGACGCGCACCTGATCATGCCGCACCACCGGGCGCTGGACCGGGTGGTCGAGCGTTACCTCGGCTCGTCCCGGATCGGCACCACCGGCCGCGGTATCGGCCCGGCGTACGGGGACAAGGTCGCCCGGATGGGGATCCGGCTCCAGGACCTGCTGGACCCCGGCATCCTGCGCAAGAAGCTGGAGCTGGCGCTCCGCGAGAAGAACCAGGTGCTGTTCAAGGTCTACAACCGCAAGGCGATCGACGTCGACGCGACGATCGAGGAGTACCTGGGCTACGCCGAGCGGCTCAAGCCGTACATCGCGGAGACCCGGGTGATGCTCTGGGACGCGCTGGACCGCGGCGAGACGGTGCTGCTGGAGGGCGCCCAGGCCACCATGCTCGACATGGACCACGGCACCTACCCCTTCGTCACCTCGTCGAACCCGACTGCGGGTGGGGCGTGCGTGGGCGCGGGCATCCCGCCGACCGCGATCAGCAGGGTCATCGCGGTGAGCAAGGCGTACACCACCCGGGTGGGTTCGGGTCCGTTCCCGACCGAGCTCTTCGACGACAACGGCCAGCACCTGCGCAAGATCGGCCACGAGTACGGCACCACCACCGGCCGGGAGCGCCGCTGCGGCTGGTTCGACGCCGTCGTCGCCCGGTACGCCTGCCGCCTGAACGGCGTCACCGACCTGGTCATCACCAAGCTGGATGTGCTCACCGGCCTGCCGAAGGTGCCGATCTGCGTCGGGTACGAGATCAACGGCGAGCGCTTCGACGACATGCCGATGACGCAGACCGACTTCCACCACGCCACCCCGATCTACGAGGAGCTGGACGGCTGGTGGGAGGACATCACCAAGGCCAGGACGGAGGACGAGCTCCCCGAGAACGCGAGGCGCTACATCGCGAGAATCGAGGAACTCTGCCGCACCCGCGTCAGCGTTGTCGGAGTGGGCCCCGGCCGCGAGGAAAACGTCCTCCGCCACCCCCTCCTCTAACCCCAACCCCGAGAGCCCTTGTTGATCAAGGGGTTTGCGTCTGTCCAGCCCCGGATTCAGACGCAAACCCCTTGATCAACGTGGCGGAGAGGGGGCTTGTCCACAGGTGGTGAGGTGGTTGTCCACAGGGGCGGCGGGGTAGCCGCGGGTGGCGGCAGCCTGGGTGAGTGGCTGATCTCGATCTTTTGAACCGCATTGCTGCCCGACAGGGCGGCGTGGTGACGGCGGTCCAGGCGTTGTCCGCGGGCTTCAGCCGGGGCCAGATCCGCCATCTGGCCAGGTCGGGGCGCTGGATCAGGGTGGCCCGTGGCTGCTTCGTGCCAACCCCTGAGCTGGACGTGACGACCCTGCGACTGGCGCGGATCCGTGCGGCGGTGAGCAGCCTCGGGCCCGGTGCGGTCGTGGTCCTCGACACGGCCGCCGGACTGCACCGCATCGGAGGCCTGAGGCCGACGTCCGCGATCCACGTGTCGGTGCCGATCGACTGTCCCCGCCCACAGCGCCCCACCGATCCGGATCTCGTGGTGCACCAGCTGACTCTCGAACCGAACGATGTCTCCAGCCTCGCCGGCATACCGATAACCACCCCGATCCGGACCGTTGCCGACGTCATCCTCCGGGTCGATCGGTACGCGGCGGTCTGCGTCCTCGATTCGGGGCTCAATCGCCGGCTGCTCACCGAGACGAAGCTCTCGGCCATCCCGAGCCTCATCGCGCGCCGCCGTGGAGCGGTGGCGGCCAGACGATGCCTGGCCGAGGCGGACGGCCGGGCGCAGTCGCCGCTTGAGACGCGCGTCCGGCTGAGGTGCGTGGACGGCGTTGTCCCACCTGATGCACTGCAACTCGAGGTCCGCGACGAGGACGGCTATCTGCTCGGTGTCGGAGATCTCGGCTGGCGGCGAGCTCGGGTGATCGCAGAGGCCGACGGCAGGGATCCACACCGCACGCCCCAGGCGGTCTACGAGGATCGCGTCAGGCAGAACCGACTGGTCAACGCCGGCTGGACGGTCCTCCGCTTCACCTGGTCCGACACCCTCCGACCCGACTACATCCCCGAAACGGTCAGACAAGCCCTCCGCCGGGCCCGACCGTCGTGAGTTGACCAAGGAGTTTGGGCCGCCGGAAAGGCGGAAATGAGACGCAAACTTCTTGATCAACGAGGGTGGGGTGGTGGGGCAGTAGGATGCGGGGTCGTGCGGGTTTTGCTTGTGGGGGGTGGAGGGCGCGAGCACGCACTCGCGCTCGGGTTGGCCGGTGATCCGTCCGTCGAGGCGTTGGTCGCGGCGCCGGGGAATCCGGGGATCGCGGCGGTGGCCGAGCTGCGGGACGTGAACGTCACCGACCCGGCAGCCGTGGCGGCGCTCGCGGTCGAGGTGGGCGCCGACCTGGTGGTGATCGGGCCGGAGGCGCCGCTGGTGGCCGGGGTCGCCGACGCGGTACGCGCAAAGGGCGTCCCCACGTTCGGTCCGTCGGCGGAGGCGGCCCGGCTGGAGGGCTCGAAGACGTTCGCCAAGGACGTGATGACCGCCGCCGGGGTGCCCACCGCCCGGGCGTACACCTGCACCGATCCGGAGAGTGCCGGCCGGGCGCTGGACGAGTTCGGGCCGCCGTACGTGGTGAAGAACGACGGGCTGGCCGCCGGCAAGGGCGTCGTGGTGACCGGCGACCGGGCGGTCGCCCAGAAGCACGCACAGGAGTGCGGCCGGGTGGTGATCGAGGAGTACCTGGCCGGCCCCGAGGTCTCCCTCTTCGTGGTCACCGACGGGGAGGCGGCCCTGCCGCTGCTGCCCGCGCAGGACTTCAAGCGGGCCGGCGACGGCGACACCGGGCCCAACACCGGCGGCATGGGGGCGTACGCGCCGCTGCCCTGGGCACCGCCCGGCCTGGTCGACGAGGTGATGCGCGACGTCGTGCACCCGACGCTGGCCGAGCTGCGCCGCCGGGGCACGCCCTTCGCCGGCCTGCTCTACGTGGGCCTGGCGATCACCGCCGCCGGCCCCCGGGTGATCGAGTTCAACGCCCGCTTCGGCGACCCGGAGACCCAGGTCGTCCTCGCGCTGCTGGAGACGCCGCTCGCCGGGCTGTTGCACGCCGCCGCCACCGGCACCCTCGCCGCGCACCCGCCGCTGCGCTGGCGCGACGGCGCGGCGGTCACCGTCGTGGTGGCGGCCGAGGGGTACCCGGCGGCACCGCGTACCGGCGACGTGATCACCGGCGCGGACCGCGCCGGGATCATCCACGCCGGCACCCGCCGCGCCGCCGACGGCACCCTGCGCTCCGCCGGGGGCCGGGTCCTCTGCGGTACGGCCACCGGTCCGGACCTGGCTGCCGCGCGGGACGCCGCCTACGCCCTGCTACGCGATGTCGAGCTGGCCGGCTCGCACCACCGCACCGACATCGCCGCCGCCGCGGTGAACGAACAGGTCACGATTCCGGCCTGACCGGGCAACCCGGCTGCCCCTCGCCTCCGTTTCACACACGGTGGACCGGCTGACGGGGGTGCTGCGCGGGGCGTTGCGGGACGTGATGCCACCAGACGTCACCGTCCGGGCGGTGCTGCCCGGCTGCACCGACCCGCGGTTCCAGTACCAGCCGAGCTACCGCAGGTACGTTGCGAGCGGCCGCCTGGCGCGCGGCGCGGAAGAGGGCTTCCTCACGGTGGACCTGCGCCCGACCGCGGCGGACGCGGCTGCGGACTGCGCCACCCTGACCGGAGATTCGAAGCACTGCACGAGGACCGAGCTGGCCGATGGCGGCGTCCTTCTGACCAGTGCGGTGCCGTACGGGGTCGAAAGCGTCGCCCAGCTCTCGGCGATCCTGGTACGACCGGACGGCACCATGGTCAGGGCGATCACCGCCAACGCGGGCACCGGGCCGGACGGGGGTGCCCCCCGGCGCACCGCGGAGCAACCGCTGCTCACCACCGCGCAGCTGGCGGCGCTGGCCCGGACGGCCGGGCTGACCCTCTACCCCTGAGCGGTCGCGATCGAGCGGTTCAGGAGCGGCGCCGGGGTGCGGCTGATGATCCGGTCGAGGAGGTTCGCCGTCGCCCGCTCGATCCGGTCGTCCCGGTGGCCGGGGCGGTTGAGCGCCATCGTCCAGTGCAGCGTCCCGCTCGCGAAGACGAGGGCACCCTGCGGTGTCTGGTAGAGATGGGTGTGCTGCACGGCGGGCCGCCCCGAGCGGGTCCGGTACGGCGAAGCGCTCAGGGTGGTCGCGGTGACGTTGACCGGCCGGGGGAAGGCCGGATCGATGCCGTCGGCCTCCCGGCCGACCACCCCGGGGATCCGGTCCCCGTCGGCGACCCGGGTGCCCGCCCAGAACCAGTGGTTGGCTTCCCGGACCACCAGCGGAGCCGCGGTGCGGACGATGCCGTTGTACTGCACCCCGAGCAGCGCCTGCTCGGCCGGGCCGACCAGCCGCCAGGTGACTGTCGGGCCGGCCTCGTCCTCGTCCGGGTCCGGCGTCACCTTGGCGCAGGCGACAACCCGGTCGGGCCGGCCGTCGTCGGCGGGCCGGACACGGACGTGCCAGTAGACGCTGTTCGCGCCGAAGTAGGCGAGGCTGACGCCGTCCGCGACCGCCCGCTCCGCCACCCGCCGCATCTCCAGCGACCAGTACTCGTCGTGCCCGCAGAACACCACGCCCCGGTGCCGGCCGGGGTCGAGCCGCCCCGAGTGCAGGTCGAGGCTGGTCGCGTAGCTGACGTCGTAACCGTTGCGCTCCAGCCACTGGATCGCGTCGTAGTCCTGGCTGAACTGGCTGGGCAGGCCGCGCCCGGCGTACGGCCGGTCGAAGGAGACCTCCCGCGCCCGTAGCGCCGGGTTGAGCCGCCCGCCCGGGTCGTATCCGTTGTAGAGGCTCTTGCCGGACACCCGGTCCGCCGGCCACTGGTTGTACGCCTGCCAGGTGGCCACCGGCAGGACGACGCAGAGCGCGGCGGCCCGCCGGTCGTCGCGTACGACGAACGGGGTGCACGCGCGCCAGCCGTCGGCGGAGGTGAAGACCGCCTGGTAGAGGCCGGAGGTCCAGTCGTCGGGCACCCGGAGGGTCCAGGACGCCGGCCAGCGGCAGGCGATCATCCCGGTCTGCGGGTCGGCGGGGGGCACCGGCCGTGCTGCGCCGTCCAGCATCGGGCTACGCAGCACGGTGCGCGCTCCGGCACCGTCGTACCAGCCGAGCCGGTGGACGGTGATCCGGAACCGGCCGGCGGGGTTGACCGCGACGTGGAAGTCGATGGACTCGCCCGGGGCGACGCTGGTCGCCGAGGCGTACCCCTGGATCTGCCGCCTCCGGTCGTCGGCGGGCCGGTCGTCGGCGGGAGGCCACCAGGGCGCGCCGGCCGCCCGGTTCTCGATCTCGATCGGCGAGGGCTGGCGGCGGACGAGCGTGCCGGCGCGGCGTCGGCCGAGGACGGGCCCGGTGCTGCCGAGCGCCGTGGCGGAGGCTCCGCCCAACAGGAGGCCGAGTGCCCAGCGCCGGCGGAGTCGAACCATCGGACAGCTCCCGGTCAAGTGAATGCACCTGCCGGGACAGCCGGCACAGGAAAAATACCATCGGGGGAGCCGGCCCGTCCGTCCTCAGTGGTGTCGGGTTCAGGCGTAGTAGCGGAGCAGTTCGCGGCCGAGCACCTTGCCGGTGGCATTGCGCGGCAGGTACTTGACGAAGATCACGTCCCGGGGCACCGAGAAGCGGGCCAGGTAGTGCCGCACGTACTCGCGGACCGCCTCCGGGTCGAGCGTCTCGTCGGGGTGCAGGGCCAGGAACGCGGCGAGCCGCTGGCCGTACTCGGCGTCGGGTACGCCGATCACCGCGACCTCGCGCACCTGGGGCAGCCGGGCGATCAGGTCCTCCACCTCCGCGGGGAAGACGTTCTCACCACCGGAGACGATCATGTCGTCGGCTCGTCCGTCGACGAAGAGCAGGCCCTCGGCGTCCGTCCGGCCCAGGTCGCCGGTGTCGAGCAGGCCGTCGTGGCTCTCCCGGCCGGCCCCCGAGGTGTACCCCTCGAAGAGCATCTCGTTGCCCACGAAGATCCGCCCGACCTGGCCCGGCGGGACCGGCGCGCCGGCCTGGTCCAGGATCGCCAGCCGGGTGCCGTGCGGCGGCCGGCCGGCGGTGGTGGGCGCCCGGCGCAGGTCGGCCGGGCCGGCGATGGACGCCCAGGAGACCTCGGTCGAGCCGTACAGGTTGTAGAGGACGTCGCCGTAGCGGTCCATGACGGCGGTGGCCAGCCCGCCGGGAAGCGCGGAGCCGCTGACCGCGACCACCTTCAGCGGCGGCCGGGGTTCCGGCGGGGGCACCTCCATCAGCCGTTGCAGCATCACCGGTACGGCGAAGAGCGCGTCGCAGGGCTGCCCCGCCAGGGCGGCCAGCGTGGCGGCCGGGTCGAACCGGCGGTGCAGCACGACGGTGGAGCGCAGTGCGAAGGCCACCTGGAGCGCGGCGTACCCCCAGGTGTGGAAGAGCGGCGCGGCGATCAGCACGGTGTCCCGGGCGTGCAGCGGGATCCGGTCGATGATGGACACCAGCGGGCCGAAACCGTTCGGCGTGGGCCGACGGGCGCCCTTGGGCGCCCCGGTGGTGCCGGAGGTGAGGACGATGGTCCGGCCGTCCCGCTCCGGCGGCCGGAGCTGGTCCCCGGGGAGGGCGCCCGCGATCAGCTCCTCCCGGCCGCGTTCGTCGACCCGGTGCACGTCCGCGGGGAGGCCGAGGATCCGCTCGGCGAACTCGGCGTCGTGCACCAGCACCCGCAGCGCCTGCTCCTCGGCCACGGTGGCGAGCTGCGCCGCCGAGAGCCCGGTGTTGACCAGTACGGCGTCCGCGCCGAGCAGCATCGCCGCGACGATCGCCTCGATCATGCCGTGGTGGTTGCGGCAGAGCACGCCGACGCGGTCACCGGCCCGGACGCCGAGCCCGGCCCGCAGCGAGCGGGCCAGCCGTTCGGTCCGGTCCAGCAGCTCCTGGTACGTCAGCGAGCCGCCGTCCTCGTCCACCACGGCGGTGCGCCCCGGGTCCCGCGCGGCGGCCTGGCGCAGTTCACCGGCGAGGCTCCAGCCCCACCTGCGCAGCGCACCGAGCTGGGACGCGACCCGGATCGGGCGGCCCGGGTTGAGCAACCCGCGTCGGGTCAGCGTGGCGACGATGAACGGCAGGTCCAAGCCGCAAGCCTCCTCTCGGTCAGCGGATCTGCATCCCGGAGACGGCCCGGGAGATGACCAGACGCTGGATCTCGGAGGTGCCCTCGAAGATGGTGTAGATCTTGGCGTCCCGGTACCAGCGCTCGACCGGGTGGTCGCGCAGGAAGCCGGCGCCGCCGAGCAGCTGGACCGCCTTCTCGGTGACCGACACGGCCACCTCGCCGGCCTTGAGCTTGGACATCGAGCCCTCGCCGGCGGTGAACGGCCGGTTGTTGCGGCCCATCCAGGAGGCCCGCCACACCAGCAGCCGGGCGGCGTCGATCTCCATCTTCATGTCGGCGAGCGCGAACGCGACCGCCTGGTTCTCGATGA
Source organism: Micromonospora sp. NPDC007271 (assembly GCF_040634005.1). Classification (NCBI taxonomy): domain Bacteria; kingdom Bacillati; phylum Actinomycetota; class Actinomycetes; order Micromonosporales; family Micromonosporaceae; genus Micromonospora; species Micromonospora sp. NPDC007271. The sequence continues at coordinate 34,320 of NZ_JBEYER010000026.1, read as the reverse complement.
TCGGCCGCCCGAACTGGACCCGTTCCTTGGCGTAGTCCAGGGCGTACTCGTAGGCGGCGCGGGCCACGCCGAGCGCCTGGGCGCCGACGGTCGGGCGGGACAGCTCGAAGGTGCGCATCGCCGCCTGGCCCGAGGCGCGCTGCCCGGAGCGGGCCCGGGCGAGCCGTTCCAGCAGGGCTTCTCGCTCGCCGAGCAGGCAGCGACCCGGCACCCGGATGTCGTCGAGGAAGACGTCGGCGGTGTGCGACGCGCGCAGCCCGAGCTTGCGCAGCTTGCGGGTGGCGGTCAGCCCCGGCGTGCCGGGCGGTACGACGAACGCGGCCTGCCCCCGCGAGCCCAGCTCAGGCTCGACGGAGGCGGTGACGACGTGCACCCCGGCGATCCCGCCGTTGGTGGCGTACGCCTTCTGCCCGTTCAGCACCCACTCGTCGGTGGCCTCGTCGTAGACCGCCCGGGTCCGCATCGCCCCGACGTCGGAACCGGCCTCCGGCTCGGTGGTGCAGAAGGCGGCGACCGCCGGCTGGTCGACGTCGCCGAAGCACTGCGGCACCCACTCGACCAGCTGGTCCGGCGTGCCGGCGCCGTAGATGGCGGCGACGGCCAGCGAGGTGCCGAAGATGCTCAACCCGATGCCGGCGTCGCCCCAGAAGAGCTCCTCACTGGCGATCGGCAGCGAGAGGCCGGTGGGATCGGCCCAGCAGGTGGCGAGGAACTCGAAGCCGTACAGCCCGACCTTCGCCGCCTCCTGGATGATCGGCCAGGGCGTCTCCTCGCGGGCGTCCCAGTCGGCCGCGGCCGGGCGCACGACGTCGGCGGCGAAGCCGTGCACCCAGTCGCGGAGATCCCGCTGTTCCTCGTTCAGATCGAGCGAGAACTCGGCCATCTCAGGCCTTGGGGATGTCGAACAGGTTGGCGATGTTGGCGGCGAGGCCCAGGTCCCCCTTGGCCTTGAGCTTGCCGGTCATGAACATCATCACCGGGTTGCCGCCGCCGGACACGATCCTCAGGAAGTCGACCGGACCCATGGTGAGGCTCAGCTTCGGGTCGCGCGTCGGGGTGTCCGAGACGGTGCAGGTGCCGTTCTCGATGACGATCTCGTACGTGTCGGTGCCGCCGTCGGCGCGGCCGGTGATGTTCCAGTGGATGACCGCGTTGGTGGAGCCGGCGCGGTCGGCCCGGAACAGCGACGGCATGCGCTCGAAAACCTCGCTCAGGATCTTGCCGCGCAGGTCGCCGGACATGACCCCGGCGATCTTGTCATCGGGGGTGGACTTGACCAACTGCGCGAACTCCTTCGGGCTGACGTTCGCGAAGTTGGCCGGGTCGAAGTCCGTCATGGGGTTGCACCTCTCGGGGCGGGCCGACTTTGGTTACTCAGGCGTAACCTTACGCAGGAGTAGGTATGCTCGCAAGGTGTCTGGCACGCCCACCTTCAAGCGCCTGCCCCGGGCCGTACGCGAGCAGCAGATGCTGGACGCGGCGGTGCGGGTGTTCTCCCGACGAGGTTTCCATGCGGCCAGCATGGACGAGATCGCCGAAGCCGCCGGCATCTCCAAGCCGATGGTCTACGCGTATCTCGGCACGAAGGAGGAGCTCTTCGTCGCCTGCCTGCACCGGGAGGGCACCCGGTTGATGGCGGCCATCGCCGGGGCGGCCGCCCCCGACCTGCCCGCCGACGAACGACTCTGGCGCGGGCTGCGCGCCTTCTTCACCTTCGTCGGCGCGCACCGGGACGGCTGGGCGGTGCTCTACCGGCAGGCCCGTGGCGAGCGGCCGTTCGCCGCCGAGGTGGCCACCATGCGCGGCCGGCTGGTCGAGGTGGTCGCCGGCATGCTCGACCACGCGCTGCGCGCCAGGGGGCGCGAGGTGGGCGGCACCGACCTGGAGGTGGTCGCGTACGCCCTGGTCGGGGCGAGTGAGTCGCTGGCCGACTGGCTCGCCGACCACCCGGAGGCGGACCCGGAGAAGACCGCCACCCGGATGATGAACGTCGCCTGGCTCGGTGCCGACCAGCTCCTCCGTGGCGTCACCTGGCGCCCGCCTGAGGCGTGAGGAAGGGCCCACTGTCATAAGCAGGCACTGCGGCGCGACCACCGATGGGATCCGGTCCTACCGCATGGCAACCCGTCCCGCCGAGGTGGAGTTCTGAAGGGCATGCGGGTAGACCCCACCTTCGAAACGTTCGTCGAAGGCAGATCCACGGCACTGCTCCGCACCGCGTACCTGCTCACCGGGGACCGCGGGCATGCCGAGGATCTGTTGCAGACAGCGCTGCTGCGCACCGCGCGGCACTGGTCACGGGCGCGGGACGCACCCGAGGCGTACGTGCGCCGAGTGCTGGTGAACCTGTCCCGGGACCGGATCAGATGGCTGTTCCGGCGGCCCCGGGAAGCGCCGATGCCACCGGATCCGGACAGCGTCGTCAACGCCGTCGACGCCGGTTATGAGCAGGTGACCGAGCGCCGAGTGGTGATCAGAGCCCTGGCCAGGCTGCCGATCCGCCAGCGGCAGGTCATCGTGCTGCGCTTCTTCGAGGACCTGTCGGTCGAACAGACCGCGGAGGTGCTCGGCTGCTCCACCGGCACGGTCAAGTCGTACACGTCTCGGGCGCTGGCCAGCCTGCGTGAACTGCTGGCCGGTCAGCACCAGCCCACTTCACTGGAGGCCTTCCATGCCAGTTGATGAGCAGTACGGCCAGCAGCTCGGTGTCCAGCTGCGGCACGAGACGGCGGACGTGCACGCCGCCCCGGACCTGATGCGGAGGCTGCGCGGTCGGCAGGCCCGGCGGAGTTGGGCGATCCGTACCGCGATTGCCACCCCGGTGGCCGCGGCAGCCGCTGCCGCCATCCTGGTGACCATGCCGGGGCAGGGCGCTCCGGACCGGACGCACCAGCCGAACGGTGCTCGGACGCGGATGGAGAACGTCTCCTACGTACAGGAGCAGACCGTCAAGGCGCTGGACCAGGCGTCGCAGTACGTCATCCACGCGAAGAACAGCTACGGGACCGGGCACTACGACGTGTGGATCGACAAGGCCACCCAGCGGTACCGCACCGATGTCTACACGAGCCTGCCCGCTCCCCAGGCACCGGCGCCAGACGGGACAGACCGGATGCCGGAGGCCCCCGGGGAAGAGACGGCCGGCCCGCTTCGCCTCAGCCAGTCCAACAGCGTCGGTGGTCCGAAGGGCAACCGGACCACCATCACCGTCAACTACGACGGCAAGTGGTGGTCGAAGGAGCAAGCCCCCGCTATGAAGCCCACCATCCCGGTCGACATCACCGACGCTGACAGCGTCCGCAAGGCGATCAGTGAGGGCAAGGTGGAACTGCTGGGCAGGGAGAAGGTGGACGGCGTCGAGGCGCTGCACCTGCGGATCGACGGCCCCAACCGGTTGTACCGGATCGACATGTGGGTGGACAGCACCACCTACCTTCCCGTCAAGGAGATCGTGGCCAAGGGGGGCGGGGAGGGGTTTCCGGCCTCGGCCAGGGTGACGACGACGTACACCTGGCTGCCGCGTACCGGGGAGAACCTGGCGCGTCTGGTGCTGACGCCCCCGCCGGGCTTCGTACAGGTGAAGTGAACCGGGTGTGGGGCCGCGCCGATCTGCTGTGAGGCCGGCGCGGGCTCAGCGGCGGGCGGCGGCGCGGGACCGGGAGCGGCGGCGGGCCCAGCGGGCCGCCTCGAACAGCCCGGTGGCCACGAGCGACAGGCCCACCCCGAGGAGCAGGCCCTGGATCGGGTTCTGCTTGAAGGCCAGCCCGCCGAAGTAGCCGAGCAGCCCGCAGTAGAGCGCCCAGGCGGTGCAGGCGAGCACGTCGTACGTCAGGAAACGGCGCAGCGGGTAGCGGACCGCGCCCATGGTCAGGGTGACCGCGGTCCGGCCGCCCGGGACGTACCGGCCGGTGATCAGGATCATCCCGCCACGCCGGTCGACCGCCCGGCGGGCCCACTCGGAGCCCGCCCGCCGGCGGCTGTCGGCGGGCAGCCGGGCCAGCCGGTGCCCGCCGCCGCCGCGCCCGATGGCGTACGAGACGTGGTCGCCGGCCAGCGCGCCGAGCGCGGCGGCCACGATCAGCGCGGCCAGGGCGGGTTCCCCGTCCGCCGCGAAGACCGCGGCGGTGATCACCACCGTCTCGCCGGGCACCGCCGGGAAGAACGCGTCGACCGCGGTGACCACGAAGATCACCAGGTACGCCCACGGCGAGGTCGCCGTCTGCTGCAGCAGGTCGAGCACGTTCCCCATGCCCTCATGCTGGTGCCGCCACATCGGCCGCCGGGCTGAGTTGCGGGATCAGGCGGACACGTGGGTACGGGTGGGCGCGGCCAGCCAGCCCGACGCGACCTTGGCGTCGGCGGTCGGGCCGCGCGAGGCCAGTACCACCGGGACGCCCAGCTCCGAGGCCACCGTCGCCGACCAGTCGGCCGGCGCGTCGTCGTACACCGGGCGGGCCCGCAGCAGGCGGGCGGTGAGTGCGGCCTGCCGGTCCAGGTCGCCGGCCGGCCCCGGGGTGATCCGGTCCAGGGTGTCGTAGCGGCGGCAGATCTGCAGCTCCGGGCCGGCCAGGTCGAGGTGGGTGAGGGCCAGCCCGTCCGCCCCACCGACGACGTCGAGGGCGTACCGGTGGGCGACCGCGTCGAAGTGGCCGAAGCGGAACTGGCCCTGCCAGGGGTTGGTCGGGTTGCGCGGGTCGGTGAAGGGCAGCGCCGGATCCTCGGTGACCAGCGGCCCGGGCCCGTGCCGGGTGGTCGTCACCCGCAGCACCCCGAGCCGCTGCGCCGTGCCGGCCAGGCCCGCCTCGGCGAGCAGCGCCTCGGCGTTCGCGAAGGTGGTCGTGCTCCACGTGGTGTACGGGTGGAAGCCGTGCCACTCGTCCAGCAGCACCCCCTGCGCCCCCTCGAAGACGCAGCTCCCCGCCCGCAGCACCCCGGCCAGGTACGACCGGTCGACGATCGCCACCCGCTCGGCGAAGCCGGCGTACGCGGGCAGGCAGTCGGCGACCGGCCGGGCGTCCAGCGGACCCAGTTCGGCGGTGAGCCGGTCCCGCAGCGCGGTGAGCCGGTGACGCAGCACCGCCGGGCGGCGGCAGTCCGCCACCCGGGGTGCATCGTCGGGGTGGGCGAGGCCGTACGCGACCGCCTCGCCCACCCCCAGCCCGCAGGAGCCGTGCCGGTCGGCTCCCCGGGCGATCTCCCGGGCCCGGTTCGCGGCCCGGTGGTACGGGGTGGCCAGCAGCGCCTCGCCGTCCACCGTCAACCGGTCGAGCGCGTCGGGCACCCCCACCGCCGTGAGGTGGTCGGCCTCGGCGGCCAGCGCCAGCGGGTCCACCACCACGTGCCGCGACAGGTGCGTACGGACCCCGGGGCGGAACGTCCCGGCACCGAACTGCGCGAACGTGTGGTGTCGTCCGTCGCGCAGCACGACGTTGTGCGCCGCCTGCGCGCCCCCGTTGAACCGGACCACCGTGTGCACCGGCCGGCTCGCGCAGAGCCAGTCCACGACGGTGCCCTTGCCGGCGTCGCCGTAGCCGAGGTCGACCACCATCACGTGCTTCACCGCCGGGTGGCCCCGCCTCCGGTGGTGGGTGTGGCGGGCAGCGCCGCCACCGCCCGTCGACCGCGCAGCGGGGCCAGCGCCCGGGAGACCGTGCGGGTGGCCGCCGAGCCGGCCCGGTCCAGGTCGCACAGCCCCTCGTCCAGGTCGATGGCCTGTTCGCCGAGGCCGACGGTGAGCGCGATCGTCTCGCAGGCCGCGTCCAGGTCGTCCAGTTCGACGGCGTTCTGCCCGAGCAGGCCGCGCCAGAAGTTCAGCACCTTGCGGCTGCCGGCGTACGCGCTGCCGGCCGGGAGCAGGTAGTAGGTGTCCCAGCGCCGGGTCACCTCGTCGACGATCTGCCGTACCGGGAGGTCCTCGCGCAGGTCGTCACCGATCAGCCGGCCCACCTCCCGGGCCTTCACCCGCGGGTACGCCAGCTCGTCGCCGATGATGAACAGGTAGCCCCGCCGCCCCCGCTTCTCCCAGCGGTCGGTGGCCGTGTGCCGGGCCATGAAGTACATGGCCAGCTCGTACGACTCGGTCATCTGGCCGCCACCGCCGCCCTCCAGCACGATCCGGCCGAGGTCGTCGTCCATCCGGTTGTCCGACTCGAACTGCCCGATCTGCAACGGCACCCGGTCGCAGGTGGCGTCGCCGATCGCGCCGAACATGATCTGGGGGTCGCGGGCGTACCCCTGGCGCAGCAGCAGGCCGAGCAGCCGCGGCAGCTTGGTCTGGAGCACCCGGGGCACGTGGCCCATCGAGCCGGTCACGTCGAACAGCACCGCGATGGGCGTCGACCGGGGGTGCTCGTCGGAGTCGCGGCTCTCCCGTACCGCCCCGCGCGGGTCGAGCGCCGGGTGCACCCTCCGCGCACCACTGTCGCTGTAGGAGAAGGCGCTCGCGCCGGTGGCCCGGCGCCAGCGGTCGGCGGCGTCGTACACGTCGGTGGACCAGATTCCGCTGCCCATGGCAGCCTCCTAGGGGTTGCGGGTGAAGGGTTGGCGGGTCCTTGCCCCGGTCCTCAGCGGACCGTCTCCTCCCGGGCGGGGCGCAGCAGCGCCGGATGCAGCAGCCGCGCGTCGCCGGCCCGGTAGAGCTTGGCCCGGGGGCCGCCCCGGGCGCCGCCGCGCTCGGTGCTCGCACCGGTGCTCTCCACGAAGCCCGGCACGGAGAGCACCTTGCGGTGGAAGTTGCCGGCGTGCAGGGGGTGCCCCCACACCGTCTCGTAGACGGCCCGCAGCTCGGTGATCGTGAACTCCGGTTCGAGGAAGCGGGTGGCCAGCGGGGTGTACTCCAGCTTCGACCGGGCCCGCTCCAGGCCGTCGTCGATGATCCGGGCGTGGTCGAAGGCGAGCTGCCGGCTGGTCAGCGCGGTCACCGGCAGCCAGGCCGCGTCCTCGGCGTCGGTGCCGGCGGCCGGGTCGGGCAGGTCGGGGGCGAAGGCCAGGTGGGCGACCGAGACGACCCGCATCCGGGGGTCGCGGTCGGGGGAGCCGTAGCTGCCGAGCTGCTCCAGGTGGACGCGGCGCAGCCGATCGCCGCCGAGCCCGGTCTCCTCGGCCAGCTCCCGCCGGGCACCGGCACTCAGGTCCTCGTCCGGCCGGACGAAGCCGCCGGGCAGCGCCCAGTGCCCCTCGTACGGCGGGGCACCCCGGCGGATGAGCAGCAGGTGCAGCGCCCCCTCGCGGATGGTCAGCGCCACCACGTCGACGGTGACCGCGACCGCCGGGTAGTTCCGAGGGTCGTACCCGGCGAGGAAGTCCTGCTCGTTCACGGCATCTATCTCACTCTGAGAACAACTCAATGTGAGAACAACCTAGCGTACGAAGGAGGGAAAGCCAGCCCCCTCTCTCCTCAGCGGACGGTGCCCACCAGCTGCGGTCCGCCGGAGCGCGCGTCGTGCAGGGCGAAATCCCACGTCGTGCCGGTGTTCGTGGCGCTGAAGGCGACCGTGGACGGCAGCGGCACCGGCAGCTTGAACGCCACCTCCACCGTGTACGCCTCCGGCAGCCGGCCCGCCAGCGCGGCCAGGCAGCGGGCCTTGCTCCACATGCCGTGCGCGATCGGGCGGGGGAAGCCGAACAGCCGTGCCCCGAGCCGGGAGGTGTGGATCGGGTTGTGGTCGCCGGAGACCCGCGCGTAGTCGGTCCCCACCCGCGGCGTCACCCGCCAGTGCGCGGAGGCGGCCGGCGGGGTCGGGCGGTCACCCCGGTCGCGCCGCGGGCCGCCGCCCGCCTGGCGCTCCTTCCCGAGGTACGTCGAGACGCCGCGCCAGACCTCCTCGCCGCCGATCGAGCCGACCAGCACCACGTCGAGCTGCCGGCCCCGCTCGTGCGGGCGCAGATTCTCCGCGTACGTGTGGAAGTCCAGCATCTCGCCGGCCTCGATTGGCCGGTGCACGGTGATCCGGTTCGCCACGTGCACCACCCCGGTCAACGGGATGGGGAACTCCGCCGCCGTCATCAGCCGCAGTGCCAGCGGAAAGCCCACCACGTGCGGGTACGTGGCCGGCAGCCGGTCGGCGAGCCGGAAACCGCAGACCCGGTCGTAGTCGGCCAGGTGCGTCCGGTCGACGGTCACCCCGCTGACGCCCAGTTCCACCTCGGGCAGCTCCGGCCCGCGTCGCCCGCCCAGGCCGGGCAGCGTCCCGAGCAGGGCGCGCCGGTAGAGCGCGCCGGCCGACGGCATCCGGGGCAGGTCGATCCGTACCCGCTCCCCGGTGGCCCCGGCCGCCGGGCGGACGGCCGTCCCGGCGACCGCCGACAGGTCCCGGGTGACCGCCGCGGCCGGCCCGGACAGGTCGCGGGTGGCGCCGGCGGCCGGTCCGGGCAGGTCGCGGGCGACGCCGGCGGTCAGGCCGGCCAGATCCTGTGTCTTGTCGGTGGACGGTCCCGGCCCGCCGCCGGTCGTGGCCACGGCGTCCCGGGCCGCGGTGAGATCCTGGGTCGGGCCCTCGATCAGCTCGTGCACCGACAGCTCCTCGGCCGGCTCCTCCGCCCGCCGCTGCTTCCGCCGCGCCATCAGGCCCCCAACAGGCTCTGGCCGCAGACCCGGACGAGGTTGCCGCTGACCGCACCGGTCGCCGGCCAGGCCAGCCAGCCGATCGTCTCGGCCACGTCCACCGGCAGGCCGCCCTGGGCCATGCTGTTCATCCGCCGGCCCGCCTCCCGGATCATCACCGGCATCCGGGCGGTCAGCCGGGTCTCGATGAACCCGGGCGCGACCGCGTTGAGGCTGATGCCGCGCTCACGCAGCAACGGGGCGAGCGAGTCGACCAGGCCGATCACGCCGGCCTTGCTGGTCGCGTAGTTGGTCTGCCCCCGGTTGCCGGCGATGCCGGCGATCGAGGAGACCGAGACGATCCGCCCGCCGGCCGGGATCAGGTCGCGCGCCAGCAGCACGTCGTTGATCCGCTCCTGGCTGGAGAGGTTCACGTCGATGACCGAGTCCCACCGGTCGGCGTCCATCCGGCCGAGGGTCTTGTCCCGGGTGATCCCGGCGTTGTGCACCACCACGTCGACCCGGCCGTGCCGGCTGGCCAGGTGCTCGGCCAGCCGGGCCGGGGCGTCCGGCGCGGTCAGGTCGAGCTGAACCGCGCTGCCGCCGATCTCGTTCACGACCGCGGCCAGCGCGTCCCCGGCGGCGGGCACGTCCAGCGCCACGACCCGGGCGCCGTCCCGGGCGAGCACCCCGGCGAGCGCGGCGCCGATGCCCCGCGCCGCCCCGGTGACCAGGACGACCTGCCCGTCCAGCGGCCGGTCCCAGTCGGCCGGCGCGGTGGCGGCGCCGGTGCCGACCCGGATCACCTGCCCCGACACGTACGCGGACCGCCCGGAGAGCAGGAAGCGCAGGGTGGACTCCAGGCTGACCGGGGTGCCGGCGTCCCCGCCCGGCGTGACGTACACGAGCTGGGCGGTGACGCCCCGGCCGAACTCCTTGCCGATGCTGCGGGTCAGCCCTTCCAGGGCGCGTTGCGCGGTCGCCTCGCGGGGCGAGCCGCACTCGGCGGGCGGGGTGCCGAGCACGATCACCCGGCCGCTGGGCAGCAGGGCGCGGGCCTGCGGGTGGAAGAAGTCGTAGAGCTGGCGCAGCCCGGTGGAGTCGCTGATGCCGGTGGCGTCGTACACCAGGGCGGCGAAGCGCGACGCGGCGCCGGTGCCGGCGGCCGGGTCGGCCAGCTCGACCCCGGCGGCGGTCAGGATCTTGCCCACCGGCTCGGCGAGCCGGCCGCCGGTCGCGGAGCTGAGCAGGACCGGCCCGGGAACGAGCGGGTCGCCGGGCGTGTGTCGGCGCAGTCGGGGCGGGTCGGGCAGCCCGAGGCGCTTGACCAGCGCGCGACCGGCCCCCGTTTGGACGAAGCTCGCGTACCTGTCGGTCATAGGCGTAGCCTACTGGCGAGTAGGGTTCGGGCAACAGCTTCGAGGAGGCCGATCGTGCAGAGTGTCCGGCGGGTCGCGGTCATCGGCGGCAACCGCATCCCCTTCGCCCGGTCCAACTCGCGCTACGCGCAGGCGTCCAACGCCGACCTGCTGGGCGCGGCGCTGGACGGCCTGGTCGCCCGGTTCGGCCTGGCCGGGCAGCGGATCGGCGAGGTGGTCGCCGGGGCGGTGCTCAAGCACTCCCGGGACTTCAACCTCAGCCGCGAGGTGGTGCTCGGCTCGAAGCTCGACCCGCACACCCCGGCGTACGACATCCAGCAGGCCTGCGGCACCGGGCTGGAAGCCGCCATCCTGGTCGCCAACAAGATCGCGCTCGGGCAGCTCGAGGTGGGCATCGCCGGCGGGGTGGACACCACCTCGGACGCGCCGCTGGCCCTCAACGAGGACCTGCGCCGGACCCTGCTCCAGCTCAACTCCGCCCGGACCCTCGGCGAGCGGCTGAAGATCGCCGCCAAGCTCCGCCCGCACCAGCCGTTCAAGCCGGAGATCCCGCGCAACGCGGAGCCGCGTACCGGGCTGTCCATGGGGGAGCACGCGGCGCGGACGGCGCTGCGCTGGCACATCGACCGGCAGGCCCAGGACGAGCTGGCGCTCCGCTCGCACCAGCGGCTCGCCGCCGCGTACGAGAAGGGGTTCTTCGACGACCTGATGACCCCCTACCTCGGGCTGACCCGGGACCAGAATCTCCGCCCGGACACCAGCCTGGAGAAGCTCCGCTCGCTGAAGCCGGTCTTCGGCACGAAGGGTCCGGACGCCGAGCAGGCCACCATGACCGCGGGCAACTCGTCCCCGCTCACCGACGGCGCCTCGACCGTGCTGCTGGCCTCCGAGGAGTGGGCGCGCGAGCACCAGTTGCCGGTGCTGGCCTGGTTCTCCTGGTCGGAGACCGCCGCGGTCGACTTCGTCCACGGCGACGAGGGTCTGCTGATGGCCCCCGCGTACGCGGTCCCCCGGATGCTGGCCCGGGCCGGCCTGACCCTGCAGGACTTCGACTTCTACGAGATCCACGAGGCGTTCGCCGCGCAGGTGCTGGCCACCCTGGCCGCCTGGGAGTCGCCTGAGTTCTGCAAGGAACGGCTGGGCCTGGACGGGCCGCTCGGCTCGATCGACCGGGACAAGCTCAACGTCAACGGTTCCTCGCTGGCCGCCGGGCACCCGTTCGCGGCCACCGGCGGCCGGATCGTGGCCACTCTGGCCAAGCTGCTCGCCGAGAAGGGGAGCGGACGCGGACTCATCTCCATCTGTGCGGCGGGCGGCCAGGGTGTGACGGCGATCCTGGAGCGCTGAGCACGCTGCGCGGTCGGTGGCGCCGGCCGGGGCGACTGCTGTGGACAGGCAGCGAGTCGTTTACGACATCAGGTCGATAGTCACCGAGACGTGGACAGCCACGTCGCCGCGCCGGCCCCCGGGCCCCGCCAGCCGCCCGACCAGCGGCGGAGCCGGGTCGAACGGCGGGGCGGGGGCCAGGCAACCAAGCGGAGGTCAGGCAACCAGAGTGATGGCCTGGCCCGGCCCCGTCACGCGGTAGTGCCGCCGTCGATCGCGATCGACGCGCCGGTGATCTGTCGGCCACCCTCGCCCACCAGGTGGCTGACCGTCGCCGCCACGTCGGCCGGCGTCCCGTACCGGCCGAGGGCGATGTGCGACCGCTGCTTGTCGGAGGTGGCGCCGTCCGACGGGTTCATGTCGGTGTCGGTGGAACCGGGCAGGATCAGGTTGACGGTGATCCCGCGCGGGCCGAGTTCCCGGGCGAGGGCCCTGGTCAGGCCGTTGACCGCGCTCTTGGTCATGGCGTAGACGCTGACTCCCGGGTCCGGGACGCGGCTGGCGAAGCTGCTGCCGATGTTGACGATCCGTCCGCCGTCGCCCATGTGGCGTACCGCCGCCTGGGTCGCCAGGAACGCCCCGCGTACGTGCACGGCGATGGCCAGGTCGAGGTCGTCGAGGCTGACCTTGTCGATCGGGCCGGCCGAGAAGACGCCGGCGTTGTTGACCAGGATGTCCAGGCGTCCCAGTTCCGTGACGGTCTGCTCGACCGCGTCGGCCACCGCCGTACCGTCGGCGCTGTCGGCCCGGATGGCCAGGCCGGTGCGGCCGTAGGACTCGATGTCGGTGACCACGGCCTTGGCGCTGTCCTCCGCCTCACGGTAGGTGAAGGCGACGTGGGCTCCGTCTGCGGCCAGGCGGCGTACGACCGCGGCACCGATACCGCGGCTCCCGCCGGTGACCAGGGCGACCTTGCCGGTGAGTGTGGACACGCTTCCCCAATCCTGTCGGTCGAGTCAGGAGGATGGTCACCCTATCCGGTACCGGGGGCGCCGCTTGCCGACCATCCTTACCGTGAACGCCAGTCCGCCCGGACGTCATCGACGGCGGCACCCATGAGGGAGTGGTCATGTCCGGTCAAGCTGTGCTCCGTACCACCGTCGTCGCCCTGGCCGCCGCGCTGGCGGTCGCCGGCTGCGGCCCCAGCGGTGAGAAGGCCACCGAGTCCAGCGCCACCGGGGCCGCCGGCGACGCGACGACGGCCCAGTCCACCGCGCCGGTCACCGACGCGACGACGGCCGAGTCCGCCGCGCCCGTCACCGACGCGACGACGAGCGGCGGCGGGTCGACCGGCGGCGGCACCGGCAGCAACGGTGGGCAGTCCGGCAGCAAGCCGGCGACGAACTCCTCGAAGGCGGCCGGACCCGACATCGCCTTCTTCCGGGTGGCCCAGAAGCCGTCCTGCCCGTCAGGGACCAACCGCAACCCGATCGAGGGAAGGCCGGTCGTCCTGGAGTGGAAGGCCAGCAATATCGACTCCGTCGCCCTCTCCGTCGACGGCCCGGGCGTGTACGAGGGCAACCTCCCGCCCGCCGGCAGCAAGGAGCTGAACTTCCCCTGCTCCGGGGCCGAGGGTGACGTCCAGCGGCACACCTACCTGCTGACGGTCACCAATGCCCAGGGCAGCCAGAAGAAGACCGTCGTGGTGACCGCCACGGTGCACGAGATCAAGCAGGTGGGGTAGCCCGGCGACCCATGCCGATGGGGCCCGGACCAGTACGAAAGAATGAGGTACGTGACGACGATCCCGAACGTGCTCGCCCACCGGTACGCCTCGCCCGAGCTGGTCGCCCTCTGGTCGCCGGAGGAGAAGGTACGGATGGAGCGGCGGCTCTGGCTCGCCGTGCTGAAGGCCCAGCGGGACCTCGGCGTCCCGGTGCCGGACGGGGTGGTCGAGGCGTACGAGCGGGTGGTCGACGCCGTCGACCTGGACTCGATCGCGGCGCGGGAGCGGGTCACCCGGCACGACGTGAAGGCCCGGATCGAGGAGTTCAGCGCGCTCGCCGGGCACGAGCACGTGCACAAGGGGATGACCTCCCGGGATCTCACCGAGAACGTCGAGCAGCTTCAGGTCCGCCGATCGCTGGAGCTGATCCGGGACCGGGTGGTCGCCACCCTGGCCCGGCTCGCCTGGCACGCCCACGAGTACTCCGGCCTGGTGATGACCGGCCGGTCGCACAACGTCGCGGCGCAGGCCACCACGCTGGGCAAGCGGTTCGCCTCGGCCGCGGAGGAGCTGCTCATCGCGTACGAGCGGCTGGCCGACCTGATCGACTGGTATCCGCTGCGCGGCATCAAGGGCCCGGTGGGCACCGCCGCCGACCAGCTCGACCTCTTCGACGGCGACGCCGAGAAGGTGGCCGAGCTGGAGCGCCGGGTGGCCGAGCACCTCGGGTTCAGTCGGGTGCTGGACAGCGTCGGCCAGGTCTACCCGCGCTCGATCGACCTGGCGGTGCTCTCCGCGCTGGCCCAGGTCGCCGCCGCGCCGTCGTCGCTGGCCACCACGATCCGGCTGATGGTCGGCCAGGAACTGGTCACCGAGGGCTTCAAGCCCGGCCAGGTGGGCTCGAGCGCGATGCCGCACAAGATGAACACCCGCTCGTCCGAGCGGGTGAACGGCTTCGCCGTGATCATCCGCGGCTACCTGTCGATGGTCGGGGAGCTGGCCGGCGACCAGTGGAACGAGGGGGACGTCTCCTGCTCGGTGGTGCGCCGGGTGGCCCTGCCGGACGCGTTCTTCGCCGCCGACGGACTGTTCCAGACCTTCCTCACCGTGCTCGACGAGTTCGGCCCGTACCCGGCGGTGATCAACCGGGAGCTGGAGCGCTTCCTTCCGTTCCTGGCGACCACCAAGATCCTGGTCGCGGCGGTCCGGCGGGGCGTCGGCCGGGAGGTCGCGCATGAGGTGATCAAGGAGCACGCGGTCGCGGTGGCGCTGGCCATGCGGGAGAAGGGCGCCGCCGAGAACGACCTGTTCGACCGCCTCGCCGCGGACGGTCGCCTCGGCCTGAGCCGCGCCGAGATCGACGCACTGGTCGCCGACCGCAACGCCTTCGTGGGCGCGGCCGGCGCCCAGGTCGACCGGGTGACGGCCCGGATCGCCAAGATCGTAGAAGTCCACCCCCACGCGGCGGCCTACTCCCCACCCCCCATCCTCTGACCCCGGCCTCCGACGTCTGGTTGATCAAGGGGTTTGCGTCCGAGTTGATCTCTTCGTGGACGCAAACCCCTTGATCAACGCCGTGGGGCGGCGGGCGGGCTCGGCCGAGGGTCAGGAGTCGCGGGTGGGGGTCTCGGCGGCGGAGCTGAGGTCGGGGGCGCTGGGCGGTTCGGCGACGCCGCCGGGGGCGGACGCGATCTCCGGCTCGTGTGCCGTGTCGGCCGCGACGAGGGGCTGGTCGGGGGGCATGACCTCCGGCGTCTTGGGTACGACGATCACCGCCGTGCCGTACGCGCAGATCTCCATCCACATCTCGCCGCAGTCCCGGCTGTCGAAGCGCATGCCGATCACCGCGTTCGCGCCGAGCCGCTGGGCCTCCTCGCCCAGTCGCGCCACCGAGTCCGTACGCCAGCGGGTTAGGTTGTCCGGTGCCATCGGGTCGTACGCGCCACCGCGGAGGTTCTTGACGCCCTCGCGGTACGGGTTGCGCGTCCTCGCCATCGAGGACACCACTTCGCCGAGGATCTGGCGGATCTCGTAGCCGGGCAGTTGATCCGTCGTCACGACCAGCACGATTCCGATGCTGTCAGTCGGACGGCTACCCGAACGTCTGCCGTGGTCACCTGATCGGATGCTGCGAAACGGGTCGGCGCGGACGGCCGGCGCTGAGCCGACCATCCGCGCCGCGGACGGTGTCAATCGGCCGACACGACCCAGAAGGGGTGTCGAGGGGCCGGACGGTCAGACACCGGCCACCGAGGTGATCCAGGACCGGCTGGACGCCACGCTGGCGTAGTTCTGGATGCTCTGGCCGTCGGCGGTCGACGCGACCCCGACCTGGACCCCGTTGTAGAACTGGGGGCCACCCGAGTCGCCCTTCCACGCGTTGCCGTTGATCCGGCTGCTGCGGATGGCCGGCCCGCCGTACGCGTCGGTGGCGCTGTTGCTGGTCACCTGGACGGTGGCGGTCTTCAGCTGGCTCGACGGGGAGCAGCCGCTGTAGCAGGTCATGCCCCAGCCGTAGATCGAGTTGGTCGAGCCGACCGGCGGGTTGCTGCTGGCCAGCGAGACGGCGGACGTGCTCACCGGGCTGGAGAGCTGCATCAGCGCGAGGTCGTAGCGGGTGTAGGTGGCGCTGACGGTGCGGGTGGTGCCGCCCGAGGCGTAGTAGACGCTGCCGACCCGGACGGACATGCTGCCGCTGATGCAGTGCCGGGCGGTGAGCACCCACGACGAGGCGATCACGCTGCCGGAGCAGGTGAACGAGCCGTTGCTGAAGACCGCGGCGGCCCAGGGCGCCGACGAGACGGTGCCGCCGCCGATGATGTACGGGCTGACGGGGGCGGCGACGGCGCCGCTGGCGGCACCCATGACGCCCACGAGGGCGGTGCCGAGCACGGCGAGCAGGGAACGGATACGCATCGGGGACTCCTTGCCTCACGGACCCGGGATCGCCGGGTCGATCGAGCCGGTGGGGGTCGCGGGTCACCCGCCGGCCAAGCATCGAGCTTCGTCGATGTAGAGTAGGGGTCATCCGTGGTCGTGGCAAGGGTCTGATCGAGACTACTCGATGTAACGATTTGGCGTCCTCGGGCGCGGCGAACTCCCTGCTCCGGCACGTTTCGGCACAGCCGGGACATCCCGCGTTCCCGCACCCCGCCAGCAATGTCGGTCCGTGTCCGAACTGCCCCCGGCCGGTTCGGCCGAGGCGGAATCTGCCAGGTAGGCTGGCTGCGCTCGCCCGTTGTGGGTCGGCACCCAACTGCGTACACAGTCAGGAGTGCCCAGTGCCTCGCGTCGTCGTCGACGTCATGCTCAAGCCCGAGATCCTCGATCCGCAGGGCCAGGCCGTCGCAAACGCGCTGCCCCGGCTCGGCGTCAGCGACGTCGCCTCGGTCCGGATCGGCAGGCGGATCGAGATCGAGTTCACCGGTGAACCGGACCTGGACCGGGCCCGGGAGATCGCCGACAAGCTGCTCGCCAACCCGGTCATCGAGGACTTCACCGTCCGCCTGGCCGAGACCGACGAGACCGTGGACGCGCACCGGTGACCGCCCGGGTCGGTGTGGTGACCTTCCCCGGCTCGCTCGACGACGGGGACGCGGCCCGAGCCGTCCGGATCTCCGGCGCCGAGCCGGTCCGGTTGTGGCACGGCGACCCGGCGCTGCACGGGGTGGACGCGGTCGTCCTGCCCGGCGGCTTCTCCTACGGTGACTACCTGCGCTGCGGCGCCATCGCCCGGTTCGCCCCGGTGATGGAGACGATCGTGGACGCGGCCCGGGGCGGCCTGCCGGTGCTCGGCATCTGCAACGGCTTCCAGATCCTCTGCGAGGCCCACCTGCTGCCCGGCGCGCTCACCCGTAACCAGCACCTGCACTTCCGTAACCGGGATCAGGTCCTCCGCATCGAGGCCGTCGGCACCGCCTGGACCAACGCGTTCCAGTCGGGCCAGGAGGTGTTGATCCCGGTCAAGAACGGCGAGGGCTGCTACGTCGCCGACCCGGCGACCCTGGACCGGCTGGAGGCCGAGGGCCGGGTCGTCGCCCGCTACGTCGGCGGCAACCCGAACGGATCGCAGCGCGACATCGCCGCGATCACCAACGAGGCCGGCAACGTGGTCGGCATCATGCCGCATCCCGAGCACGCGGTGGAGGCGCTCACCGGCCCCTCCCTCGACGGTCTCGGCTTCTTCACCTCGGTGCTCAAGCACCTGGTGGGGGCCCCGGCGTGACCGTGCGCGGCGGGATC
This sequence comes from Micromonospora sp. NPDC007271, assembly GCF_040634005.1. NCBI lineage: Bacteria > Bacillati > Actinomycetota > Actinomycetes > Micromonosporales > Micromonosporaceae > Micromonospora > Micromonospora sp. NPDC007271. The sequence goes on along the minus strand of NZ_JBEYER010000026.1, from coordinate 17,105 downwards.
ATCGGTAGGCTCCCCCGCCCCTACGGCGGCGAGCGCAGCGAGGAGAGGTCATGACCACCCATCCGGACCCGGCCCTGCGGGAGACGCCGGCCGACTTCCCGGCCGACTCCGCAGGGCAGCGTACGGCCGCCGTGCTGCCGCAGGCCGGCCCGGTCGACGGCTGGGCCCCGGGCGTGGACACCGTGCCCCGGGCCGCCGGCACGCCGGACGAACTCCAGCCGTACGCGGAGCTCGGCCTCCGCGACGACGAGTACGACCGGATCCGGCACATCCTGGGCCGCCGGCCCACCCAGGCCGAGCTGGCCATGTACTCGATCATGTGGAGCGAGCACTGCTCCTACAAGTCGAGCAAGGTGCACCTGCGCCAGTTCGCGGAGAAGGCGCCGCAGAGCGACCGGATGCTCGCCGGCATCGGCGAGAACGCCGGTGTGGTGCGGGTCTCCGACGACCTGGCCGTGACCTTCAAGGTCGAGTCGCACAACCACCCGAGCTTCGTCGAGCCGTACCAGGGCGCGGCCACCGGTGTCGGCGGCATCGTCCGGGACATCCTCGCCATGGGCGCCCGCCCGGTGGCGGTGATGGACCCGCTGCGGTTCGGTGCGGCCGACCACCCGGACACCGCCCGGGTGCTGCCCGGCGTGGTCGCCGGCATCGGCGGCTACGGCAACTGCCTCGGCCTGCCGAACATCGGTGGCGAGGTGGTCTTCGACCCCTGCTACCAGGGCAACCCCCTGGTCAACGCGCTCTGCCTCGGCGTGCTGCCGGTCGACCGGCTGCAGAAGAAGGAGGCCGCCGGCCCCGGCAACGTCGTGGTGCTGATGGGCGCCAAGACCGGCCGGGACGGCATCGGCGGCGTGTCGGTGCTGGCCAGCGCCACCTTCGACGACGAGAGCCAGCAGCGCCGCCCCTCCGTGCAGGTCGGTGACCCGTTCATGGAGAAGCTGCTCATCGAGGCGTGCCTGGAGCTGTACGACGCCGAGCTGGTCGTCGGCATCCAGGACCTCGGCGGTGCCGGCCTGACCTGCGCGCTCACCGAGACCGCCGCGGCGGCCGGCACCGGCATGCGGGTCTGGCTGGAGCGGGTGCCGCTGCGCGAGCCCTCGATGGAGCCGCACGAGATCCTGGCCAGCGAGTCGCAGGAGCGGATGCTGCTGGTCGTCGCCCCCGAGAAGCTGGAGGCGGTGCTCAAGATCGCCGAGAAGTGGGGCGTCTGGGCCACCGCCATCGGCGAGGTGACCCCGCCGGACGCCGACGGGCAGCCGGGCCGGTTGGTCATCACCTGGCGCGACCAGCTCGTGGTGGACGTGCCGCCGGGCTCGCTGGTCGACGACGGCCCGGTCTACGCCCGCCCGATGCGCGAGCCGGCCGACCTGATCCTGCTGCAGGCCGACCGGGCGGAGACGCTGCCCCGGCCGAGCACCCCGGAGGCGCTCCGGGAGACCGTGCTGCGCATGATCGCGTCGCCGAACCTGGCCGACAAGACCTGGGTCACCGAGCAGTACGACCGGTACGTGCTGGGCAACACCGTGCTCGCCCAGCCGGAGGACTCCGGCGTGGTCCGGATCGACGAGCGGACCGGCCTGGGCGTCGCCCTCTCCGTCGACGGCAACGGCCGGTACGCGCGCCTCGACCCGTACCAGGGGGCGAAGCTCGCCCTGGCCGAGGCGTACCGGAACGTGGCGGTGACCGGCGCGAAGCCGATCGCCGTCACCGACTGCCTCAACTTCGGCTCTCCAGAGGATCCGGGCGTGATGTGGCAGTTCGCCGAGGCCGTCCGCGGCCTGGCGGACGGCTGTCTCGAGCTGGGCATCCCGGTGACCGGCGGCAACGTCAGCTTCTACAACCAGACCGGCGCGGCGGCCATCCACCCGACCCCGGTGGTCGGTGTGCTGGGCGTGCTGGACAACGTCGCCGACCGGGTGCCGATGGGCTTCCTGCCCCGCGCGGGTGGCGACCACGACCAGCTCTTCCTGCTCGGCGAGACGCACGTCGAGCTCTCCGGCTCGGAGTGGGCCTGGGTGACCCACGAGCACCTGGGCGGCATCCCGCCGCAGGTGGATCTGGCCCGCGAGCGGCAGCTCGCCGAGCTGATGGCGGCCGCCGCCCGGGTGGGGCACCTCAGCTCCGCGCACGACCTCTCCGAGGGCGGCCTCGCCCAGAGCCTGGTCGAGTCCTGCCTGCGGCGTGGCGTCGGCGCCCGGGTGGCGGTGCCGGAGCAGTTCGCCGACGGGTCGATGCCGTTCGTCTTCCTGTTCAGCGAGTCCGCCGGTCGCGCGCTGGTGTCGGTGCCACGCGGCCACGAGAAGGCGTTCACCGCCCTCTGCGCCGAGCACGGGGTGCCGTGGGAGTTCATCGGGGTCACCGACCCGGCCGGCGGTGCCCTGGAGGTGCGCGGCCAGTTCCGGATCGGTCTCGACGAGCTGCGTGCCGCGCACACCGCGACCCTGCCGCGCCTCTTCGGCGGCCCGGAGGCGGTCCCGCTGGGCGTCCCGGCCACCGCGGAGCAGCCGGTGGACGTCGAGGCCGACCTGGCTGACGGCGACCCGGCGGAGGCCGCGACCGACCCGGCGGAGCCGGTGGCCGACCCGGCGAAGGTCGTGGACGGTCCGGCAGAGGTCGTGGACGGCCCGGCGGAGGGTGCGGACGGTCCGGTGGAGGCGGCCCCCGACCCGGCCGAGGCCGGGTCGACGGGCTCCGCGACGGCTTCCGGTGACCCGGATCAGGCCCCCGCACCGGATCAGCGCTGAGGCCCTGGCCTTGGCGGTCTTCGCCCAGCCCGGTTCCGGCGCCCGGTTCGACTGGGGGCTGACCGGGGCGGCGGAACTTGGCCGGGTCTGTGCCGCCCTGGTGGTGGTGGACGTGCTCTCGTTCACCACCACCGTCGAGGTGGCGGTCGGCCGGGGCATGCGGGTGCACCCGTTCCCCTGGGGGGAGCAGGCGGCCGACTACGCCCGCCGGGTCGGTGCCGTGGCCGCGGTGGGCCGCCGGCAGATGACCCCGGAACACCCGTGGTCGCTCTCGCCGGCGGCGTTGCGGACCGCGCCGGTCGTCCCCGACCTGGTCCTGCCGTCCCCGAACGGCTCGGCGATCAGCGCTGCCGCGAGCGCCACCGGCGTGCCGCTGGTCGCGGCGTGCCTGCGCAACGCGCCGGCCGTCGGGCGCTGGCTGCGCGCGGAGGGGTACGGCTCGACCGACGCCCCGGTGGGCGTGGTGGCCGCCGGCGAACGCTGGCCGGACGGCTCACTGCGCCCCTGCGTGGAAGACCAGCTTGGCGCCGCCAGCGTGCTGGACGCCCTGTCCGGCGTGCCCGGTGGGCTCTCGGTGGAGGCGGCGATGGCGCTGGCCGCCCTGGCCAGCACGCCCGACGTGCCGGCGGCGGTGCGGGGCTGCGTCTCCGGCCGGGAACTCGCTGAGAGTGGCTTCGCGCAGGACGTGGAGGTAGCCGTCCAGGTGGGCGTCTCCGACGTGGTGCCGGTGCTGCGCCAGGGCTACTTCGCCGCCGCCTGACCCGGCTGTGCCCGCCCGGTTCGCCGCTGCCGCCACCCCCGGCTCCGCCACCGGTCGAGCGGGCCGATGCTTCGCCTGTCGGTGGCTATCGACCTGATGGCGTCGACGACTCACGTGATCATCGACTGGGGCTGGCCACGCCCGAGCCGATTCGGCCCGAGCCCCTTGAATCGTTTACGCCATCAGGTCTGTAGCGGGTTCGACAGGGGTCGTCTGCCGTGGCGGTCGCGGTGGAGGGGGCCAGGAGCCTGGATCGCGAGGCACGGCCCCGTTGTCCCTGCTGGATCGACGGGCCGACGTCCTGACCGGAGCGGGCCGCCGGGTCGACGATGCGAGGTGGCCGCCCGGATCATCCGGACGGCCACCGTCGATATTGGTCGGGGCGGGTAGCCCCGGCGATCAGTCGTCCAGCCAGTCGAGGCGGCGGCCACCGCGTTCCGGCGGGCCGTCGGGTCGCCCCCGACCGGCCTGGGCCGGGTCACCGTAGTAGCCGCCCTGGTCGTAGCCCTGGTTGTCGTAGCCACCGGTGCGCTGCTGAGGCGGCTGCTCCTGGCCGTAACCGCCCTGCTGGCCGTAGCCGCCCTGCTGGGGCTGGCCGTAGCCGTCGCCACCGCCATAGCCGCCCTGCTGGGGCTGTCCGTAGCCGTCGTAGCCCCGCTGCTGGCCGCCGTCGTAGCCCTGCTGGCGGCTGTCGTAGCCACCCGACGGCCCGTTGTCGTAACCGCCGGCGGGGGCGCCGTAGCCGCCGCCCGCACCGTAGCCACCGCCCGCACCGTAGCCGCCGCCCTGCTCCGGGCCGCGGCCGTACTGGTCCTGGCCCGCCGGCTGGTCGTAGCCCCGGCCCTCGTCCGGCTGGTAGGTGCTGGTGGGGTACGGGTCGGCCGGCGGCGCGTACTGGGTGCTGTCACCGGTGTAGCGACCGGTGGGCTCGTCGTAGCGGTCGTTGCCGTAGCCACCGCCCTGAGCGGGCGGGTAGCCGCCGGCGCCCGCCGCGCCGTAGTCCCGGTTGTCGTAGCCGCCGCCCGAGGAGGGCGCGTTGCCGTAGCCGGCGCCGGAGGAGGGGGTGTTGCCGTAGCCGGCGCCGGAGGAGGGCGCGTTGCCGTAGCCGGCGCCGTAGCCGCCGCCCGGGCCGGGTGCCTCGTCGCCGTAGCCGTAGCCGCCCTGTGCGCCGCCGTACGCGGGGCCGGGCGGCGCGCCGTACGGGTCCGGCGGGACGTCGTCCACGACCGGGCGGTGCATCATGGTCGGCGCGTCGCTGAGCGAGGTACCACCGACCATCGTCGGCGCGGCCCCGGCACCCATGCCGTTCACCACCCGGGTCTGGTCGTCCACGCCCCGGTAACCGCCTCGGGCGACCGGCACCGCGCCCGCCGCCGCGGCCCCACCCGGGCCGGACCCGTCGTCCCCGTCGACGTCGTCGCCCTCGTTCTTGCGCCGCATGTAGAGCAGCACGATGGTGCCCACGCCCACGGCGACGAAGAGGCCGCCGAGCAGGATCAGCAGCCCGTTGCCGAAGCCGCCCGAATCCTGGTTGCCGGTGGGCTGCTGGGCGGCGGGGGCCGCCTCGGTGGCCGCCTCCTCGGTGGCCGCCTCGGTGGCCTCCTCGGTCGGCAGCGGCTCCTCGCTGGCCGACGGCGTGGCGCTCGGACTCGCCGAGGCCTGGAGCCGGAGGCTGATCCGCTTGCCGGTCACGCTCTCGCCGGCCGCGGCGTTGAACGACACGGTGCCCGGCGTGCCGTCCTTGCTGGCACCAAGATCGATCGGGCCGGGCGCGATCGGGTTCGACTTTGAGCCGGCGAAGCGGAAGTTGCCACTGCTGTCGCTCTTGGCCTCGTACGTCCGGTTCTGGCTGTCCCGGAGCATGACCAGGGCGCCCGAGACCGGCTCGTTGGTGGACGCGACGACCACCTTGCCGGAGACCGACTTGACCGTCTGCGTTTCCGGCGCCTTGGCAACCAGCGTGACGGTCGTTGAGCCTTCCTGCCTCTGCTTCAGGGGCCCGGTTGCCTCGGTGGCCGTGACCGTGATCTGAGCAGAACCGTTCGCTGCGTCGTCCGCGAGCTTGAAGACGGCGTCGTAGGTGCCACTCGCGGTGACCCTGCCCCGGTTGCACTTGTCGATACAGGTCAACTTCGGGTTGCTCGAAGACAGGCTGATGTCGGCCGCCTGGTCAGTGTCATCGAAGGTGAGGGTGTAGCTGATCTTCGTGGTTTTGCCTGCTTCAACCGTGCTGGGCGAGGCGGAGACGTCAGAGACGCCAGGCGGAGCCGCGAGGGCAGGTGTGGCGGGGACGGTGAGCAGGGCGCCGACGACCAGCGCCACGACCACACCCGCCCGTCGCTTCCAGGCACGTCGGTGTGTTGACACGTCCACCGCCTTCCGGGTCTGACCTCCCCGTCCGGCCGGCGCCGGGCCGAGGAATGATCACTCACGGTACGAATACGCCGTCGGCAACTATGCCTTGTCTGACTGGAACATCTCTACCCAGGGCCGGCGTCGACCGAATTGCTGTCGGATCGTATCGTCCCGTCGTGTCCTCTCCGCACTCCAAGTCGGCCGCGATCGCGGCGGCGTTGACGGCGCTGGATGAGGGGCGTACACCCGAACGGCCGGTGTTCCGGGAGGCGGTACGTGCCCTCTTGGTTGTCCTCGCGGAGCGCGCCCCCGGCCGATCGGTGGAGGTGCGGGTCCCACCCTACGGTGCCGTCCAGTGCGTGGCCGGGCCGCGACACACCAGAGGAACACCACCAAACGTGGTGGAAATGGACCCAACCACCTGGCTGGCACTGGCCACCGGGCGCCTGGGCTGGGCGGAGGCGGTCACCCAGGGTCGCGTACGGGTGAGCGGGGTGCGCGCGGACCTCTCCCCGCACCTGCCGCTCTAGCTGGGCGGGTGCCCGGCTGAGTTACTGTTTGCAGGCAGATCGTGACTGTCGGTGTCAACTCGTGTTCGCGTACACTGTCAGGCGACGACGGTCCCGGCTGTACGCGCGGAGCTGCCCCCCGACTCCGCCAGCCCGGTCCAGACCAGCGAGGGAGCGGCAGGTGCCCCGAGGCGATGGCCGGCTGAGCCACGACCTTGACCCCCAGCGACCCGGCCCGCAGGACGCGTGCGGCGTCTTCGGCGTCTGGGCGCCCGGCGAAGAGGTCGCCAACCTGACCTACTTCGGGCTCTACGCCCTCCAGCACCGCGGCCAGGAGGCCGCCGGGATCGCGGTGAGCGACGGCTCGAGCGTGGTGGTCTTCAAGGACCTCGGCCTGGTCGCCCAGGTCTTCGACGAGCCGACCCTGGCCAGCCTGCGCGGGCACGTCGCGATCGGCCACGCGCGCTACTCCACCACCGGCGGCTCGACCTGGGAGAACGCCCAGCCGACCATCCGGGCGACCAGTGCCGGCACCACGATCGCGCTGGCCCACAACGGCAATCTGGTCAACACCGCCGAGCTGCAACGCGAGGTGGCCGAGCGGGGCCTGGATTCCGACGGCTCGACCAACGACACCTCCCTGGTCACCATGCTGCTGGCCAGCCGGCCGGATCTTTCCGTCGAGGCGGCCGCGCTGGAGGTGCTGCCCCGGCTGCGCGGCGCCTTCAGCTTCGTCTTCATGGACGAGTCGACCCTCTACGCCGCCCGCGACCCGCACGGGGTGCGCCCGCTGGTGCTCGGCCGGCTGGAGCGCGGCTGGGTGGTGGCCAGCGAGACCGCCGCGCTGGACATCGTCGGTGCGAGCGTGGTCCGCGAGGTCGAGCCGGGCGAGCTGATCGCCATCGACGAGGACGGGCTGCGCTCCACCCGGTTCGCCGCCCCGGAGCCGAAGGGCTGCCTCTTCGAGTACGTGTACATCGCCCGCCCGGACGCCACCATCGCCGGGCGCAACGTGCACGCCGCCCGGGTCCAGATCGGCCGCCAGCTCGCCCGGGAGCACCCGGTTGAGGCCGATCTGGTGATCCCGGTGCCCGAGTCCGGCACCCCGGCCGCGATCGGGTACGCCGAGGAGTCCGGCATCACCTACGGCCAGGGCCTGATGAAGAACCCGTACGTCGGGCGCACCTTCATCCAGCCGTCCCAGACCCTGCGTCAGCTCGGCATCCGGCTCAAGTTGAACCCGCTGCGGGAGAACGTCCGGGGCAAGCGCCTGGTCGTGGTGGACGACTCGATCGTCCGCGGCAACACCCAACGGGCCATCGTGCGGATGCTGCGCGAGGCCGGCGCCCTGGAGGTCCACGTCCGGATCTCCTCTCCGCCGGTCAGCTGGCCCTGCTTCTACGGCATCGACTTCGCGACCCGGGCGGAGCTGCTGGCCAACGGGCTGGACAACGAGGGCATCCGGCGGTCCATCGGGGCCGACACACTGGGTTACGTCTCGCTGTCCGGTCTCATCGCCGCGACCGAGCAGCCGAAGTCCCGGCTCTGCCGGGCGTGCTTCGACGGGGAGTACCCGATCGAGCTGCCGGCCGGGCACCTGATCGGCAAGCACGTCCTCGAAGGGGTGGGCCGCCGGGTCGCCGCCGAGGCGTCCCCCGAGGCCACCGTCGACGACAACACCACCGCACTCAACGACAGCTTCAGCTCGGCGCGCGTCGGCCTGAAGCCGTCGGCCGCTAGCCATCGCCCATAGCGCCACCGACGCGGGCCCGGCCACACCGGGCCGGTCCCGCGAGAAACACAAAGGGGAGAACCGTGACGCACGTGTCCGAGCGCAGCGGCGCAGGAACCAGCCCGACGGGCGCCGGCGGCGACCGCCAGCCCTGGACGGCCGGCACCGGCCGTACGACACGCAAACGTTCGGTCTCGTACGCCGACGCCGGGGTGTCGATCGAGGCGGGCGACCGGGCGGTCGAGCTGCTGAAGTCCAAGGTCAAGCAGACCCGGCGCCCGGAGGTGATGGGTGACCTGGGCGGCTTCGCCGGCCTGTTCCGGCTGGACACGCAGAAGTACAAGAACCCGATTCTCGCCTCCTCCACCGACGGTGTGGGCACCAAGCTGGTGATCGCCCAGCAGCTCGACATCCACGACACGGTCGGCATCGACCTGGTCGCGATGGTGGTCGACGACCTGGTCGCCTGCGGCGCGGAGCCGCTCTTCCTGCTCGACTACATCGCCACCGGCGAGGTGGTGCCGGACAAGGTCGCCGAGATCGGCGCGGGCATCGCCGACGGCTGCCGGTACGCGGGCTGCGCGTTGCTCGGTGGTGAGACCGCGGAGCACCCGGGCGTGCTGCGCCCGGACGAGTACGACATCTCGGCCACCGGCGTCGGCGTGGTGGAGGAGAGCGAGATCCTCAGCTCGGAGCGGGTCGAGGTGGGCGACGTCGTGATCGCGATGCGCTCCTCCGGCCTGCACTCCAACGGCTACTCCCTGGTCCGGCACGTGCTGCTCGGCGCCGGCCGGATGCGGCTGGACGTGGTGATCGACGACTTCGGCCGGCAGCGGACCCTCGGCGAGGAGCTGCTCACCCCGACCAAGATCTACGCGCAGGACTGCCTCAAGCTGATCGCCGAGGCCGAGGTGCGGGCGTTCGCCCATGTCACCGGCGGTGGCATCCCGGGCAACCTGGTCCGGGTCCTGCCGGAGCACGTCGACGCGGTGGTCAACCGCTCCACCTGGAAGCCGCAGCCGGTCTTCGACCTGATCCAGTCCAAGGGCCGGATCGAGGACCCGGAGATGGAGGCGACGTTCAACATGGGCGTCGGCATGTTCGCCATCGTCTCCGCCGAGGACGCCGACCGCGCGCTGGCCACCCTGACCGGCCGTGGTGTGGACGCCTGGCAGGCCGGCGAGATCATCGAGGGTTCCGGCAACGTGCAGATGATCGGTCACCACACCCGGGGTTGATCGCTGCCTGGTGATCGGCCAAGCACCTGATCGGGGGTTCACCCGAGTGGCCGCCGCCGCCTAGCCTGAAGGGCACTTCGGCTGACGGGGGAGGGTTGATGGCCGCTCGTACGCACACCGGGATGCGGGGCATCGCCGCCGTCCCGTCGTACGTGGTGATGCAGCCGACCACGCTCTGCAACCTCGACTGCGCCTACTGCTACCTGCCGATGCGGGCGGTGGACCGGCGGATGCCGGTCGCGGTCGCCGAGGCGGTGGCCACGTCGGTGAACCCGTGGGCGGCGGCGGGACGCTTCTCCGTCGTCTGGCACGGCGGGGAGCCCCTCGCGGCCGGCCGGGAGCACCTGGCGGCCCTGCTCGCCCCGTTCGAGCCCGAGGTGGAGCACCACGTCCAGACCAACGCCACGCTGATCGACGATGCCTGGTGCGAGTTCTTCGCCGAGCACGGCGTCCGGGTCAGCGTCAGCGTGGACGGGCCGCGGGAGCGCAACGCGGAGCGGGTCACCCGGGGCGGCCGGCCCGCGTACGACCGGATCCTGGCCGGGGTGGCGGCGCTGCGCCGGCACGGGCTGCCCTTCTCGGCTCTCGCGGTGGTGTCCCGGCCCGGCCCCGGCCTCGCCACCGAGCTGTACGACTACTTCCTCGACCTCGGCTGCGACGTGCTCGGCATCAACATCGAGGAGACCGAGGGGGTGAACACCCGGAGCAACGCCCGGGACGCCGCCGCGGTGACCGGATTCTGGGCGGAGCTGGTCGGCGCGTGGCGCCGGAATCCGCGGATCCACCTGCGTGAGGTGGAGTGGTCCCTGCGGTACGCCGGGGCCGTCCTGGCCGGCGCGGCGGACGAGCTGCTGCCCCGTCAGCTCGACCCGATCCCCACCGTTGCCCACGACGGTTCGGTGGTCGTGCTCTCCCCGGAGCTGGCCGGCTTCACCGATCCCCGGTACGGCGACTTCGGCAGCGGCAACGTGCTGACCACGCCGCTGGCTGAGATCCTGGCCGGCGTGGGGCGGACCCCCTGGGTGACGGACTTCCTTGCCGGTGTCGAGGCGTGCCGGTCGTCCTGCCCGTACTTCGGCTTCTGCGGTGGTGGCCACGCCGCCAACCGCTACTTCGAGCAGGGCCGCTTCGACGGTACGGAGACCGAGCACTGCCGCAACAGCAAGATCCGCCTACTGGAGGGAGTGTTGGAGCATGCCCGAGGACACCAGTCACCGGCAGCCTGAGCGCGTCGGGAGAGCTGACCCGGACCCGGTCGTCGAGCGGGTGCGGGAAGCCGCCGTGGGGTTGACCGCACTGCTCCACGAGGCCGAGGCCGCGCGGCTGCTGCGGGCGGAGGTGTCGGGTGGCGACGGGGCCAGCGCGGTGTGCGCGTGGAACCACTTCGAGAACATCCCGACGTTCTACAACTGGAACAACCGCCCCCGTTGAGGGTGCGACTCCGCGATCAAGGACCTGCCGCCGCATAGGGGCGTCCCGGTGCGGCAGGTCCTTGATCGTCGGTCGTACGCCGGCTTTCGCAGGGCACATGCGTGAGCACGCGGGGCCTACCCGCGTGCTCAGATGTGACCGGAGGTCAGCGGGTCGGACGAACCCAGGTGTCCGGGTCCTCGTCCGCGTGGTCCTCGTCATCGTCGTCGACATACTCTTTGTAGTCGTCGTCGAAGTCGCGGTTCGACTTTCCGCTGCCGCCGAGTTCTCGCTGCAAGGCGGCGAGGTCGGTGTTCGGGGAGTGGTACTTCAACTCCCGCGCCACCTTTGTCTGCTTGGCCTTAGCACGGCCGCGCCCCATGGCTCGACCCCCTCGCACAGAATGCGGGGCAGCCCGAAGGCGGGCCCCGATGACGTCAGGCATCTCTCGTGGCTCTTACGGTACATGGGGATGCCACCGTTCGGCACCTCGGGTTACCGTCTGCCGGCCCTGCGCGTCGCAGTTATCCGGCCGTCACAAAGTGTACCGGGTAAGGAGCGACCCCCGGGGTCGGCCGTGACAGCGGTCAAACCGGGCCTAAATGCCCCAATTTCCAGCGTAACGGCAATCGGGCTGCCGTCAGGCGTCGGGGGCGGAGCCGGTGGCCCGCCCCCGACGTGACGTTCATCGCACCCGGATGGTGCGGAGCCGGCCGACGTCGGCCATCCGCCGCTCGGCGAGCCGGTCCGCGGCCACCGCGGGCGGCACGCCCTCGTCGTCGGCGAGCCGCAGGATCTCCCGCGTGGTGTCGTAGATCCGGGTGGCCCGCAGCTTGGCCCGCTCGAAGTTGAAGCCCTCGATCTCGTCGGCGACCTGGATCACGCCGCCGGCGTTCACCACGTAGTCGGGGGCGTAGAGGATGCCCCGGTCGGCGAGCATCTTCTCGATGCCCGGGTGGGCGAGCTGGTTGTTCGCCGCACCGGCGACCACCTTGGCCCGCAGCACCGGCACGGTGTCGTCGTTCAGGGCGCCGCCCAGCGCGCACGGCGCGTACACGTCGATGTCGGAGGCGACCAGCGCGGCAGTCTCGTCGACCAGCTCGACCTGCGGGTGGGTCGTGCGTACCCACTCCAGGGCCTTCGGGTTGACGTCGGTGGCGACCACCTCGGCCCCGTCGCCCAGCAGGTGGCCGGTGAGGTACTTGCCGACCTTGCCCAGGCCGGCCACGCCGACCCGCCGGCCGGCCAGCGACGGGGTGCCCCAGACGTGCTCGGCGGCGGCCCGCATGCCCTGGAAGACGCCCCACGCGGTGAGGACCGAGGAGTCGCCGGCACCACCGTGCTCCACGCTGCGGCCGGTGACGTAGCGCGTCTCCCGGGCGATCATGTCCATGTCGGCGACGTAGGTGCCGACGTCGCAGGCGGTGTAGTAGCGCCCGCCCAGGGTCTCGACGAAACGGCCGTACGCGCGCAGCAGCGGCTCGCTCTTGATCTGCTCCGGGTCGCCCCAGATGACCGCCTTGCCGCCACCGAGGTCGAGATTGGCCAGGGCGTTCTTGTACGCCATGCCACGGGAGAGATCGAGCACGTCGGCGAGAGCCTCTTCCTCGCTGGCGTACGGGTAGAACCGGGTACCGCCGAGCGCGGGGCCCAGCGCGGTGGAGTAGATCCCGATGATCGCCTTGAGGCCGGACTGCTTGTCCTGGCAGAACACGACCTGTTCGTGACCGGTGGATCCCGGGTCGTCGGTGGTGGCGAATACGCCCATGGCTGACTCCTGTTTCGGTGTGCGCCCTTGTGGGGCGCGGCCCTGGTGACACGCCGGCGGGATGCTGCCGGTGCTGCTGAGCCTAATATCGGCCGAAGCCGTACTGTCGCGCACGCCATGTCGGCACGCCACGCCGGCAACGTACGGGTCCCGACTCGTGGGAGGATCGCGCCGTGCCGTCGCTCTTCGCTTCTTACCTGCGCGTGTACGAGCCGCTGACCGCCTTCGATCGGGACCGCCAGTCGTTCTGGCGCCGCTACGTCAACGAGGGCCGGGCCGTCGCGCCGCTGGAGGGGCCGGTCCGGCAGCGGACCGCAGTGATCGAGGCGCTCGGCGCGGGCTGGACCCGGCTGCCGGACCTGCCGGACGAGGCGTACGTGCTGGAGACCGACGACTCCCTGCTGGTCTGCCCGTGGAACCTGCGGATCCGGGTGGCGGAGGCGGCGCTGAGCGCCCGGGACGGGGTGCCCTCGGTGCTGGCGGACGCGTTCGTCCCGCCGGTGCTGGCCGGCCAGGCCAAGGCGGTGGTGGAGGACTGGCGCAGCGGGGCGCGGGTGCTGGAGCACGGGGTGCCACGGGTGCACGAGCAGATCGCCACCTGGGGGGTGCCGCTGCGTTGGTTCGTGCTCTTCGACGCGCAGGAGCGGCACCTGGTCACCGAGCCGGACCGGCGGGCGCTGCGCTACCGGACCGAGATCTCGAAGGCCCGCCGCCGGTCGTCCCGGGCGCTGTCCGTGCTGCGCAAGACGGTCGGGGAGGCCCCGATCACCGAGGCGGTCGAGGAGGCCGCCCGGTGGCTGGAGGAGTTCCATCCGCGCTCGGTGGTCGAGCTGGACTACGGCGGCCTGGTGCAGTTGCTGCCGGACGAGACCCTGGCGGCCGACGACTCGACCGAGCTGGTCGCGACCGGGCTGGCCGGGCTCTCCCGGGGCGAGGCCGAGGAGGCCTCGGCGGCGTACGACAAGCTGGTCGCGCGGTGGCGGGCGGTGCAGTTGCTGGAGCGCTGCAACTAGCCCGAATTGTCCGATCGAGGCACCTTCAAGACGAAGGTGTCTCGTAGTTGACGCATCACGAACCGTGATCATGAGTCCGAATAAGGTACTTTCTGCCGCATAAAAGTCGTAAAAATCGGGCATGGTTCATCCGTCCGTCTAGGGACCTTCAGCCGTTCGGCCCATGTCGGACATCGGGGACTAGCCGGACCATGGGAGACGCGTCGGCCGGCGGGACCCCGGCCGATGTCTATACATGTGGAGGAGTGACCCCGATGGCATCGCGAACGCATGAACCAGAGCCGCTACTCACACCGGCCGAGGTGGCGTCGATGTTCCGTGTCGACCCGAAGACGGTGACCCGGTGGGCCAAGGCCGGCAAGCTCAGCGCCATCCGGACCTTGGGCGGCCACCGCCGTTACCGTGAGTCGGAGGTCCGGGCCCTGCTGCAGGGGCAGATCCCCCAGCAGCGTCAGGGGGACTGAGACCCGGACGTTTCTCAGGCGTTCCGATCAGGGGCGGCCGGTCGTACGCGACAGCGACGATCCGCCGCCCTTAGTCGTATCCGGGGTTCATTCGTCCAGCACGATCCGTAGCCCCACCGTGCCGGTCTCCCCCCGGCGCAGCCGGCTGCCCAGCAGGCTCAGCCGGCCGATCAACCGGTACTTCTGCTTGAGCAGCCCCCGGATCCGTCGGGTCCCGGCCAGATCGCAGATCGTCGCGTGCCCCGGCACCGCCTCGCCGTGCGGTCGCCCGCGGACGTCGCAGGGGGCCACCGTCACCCGGCCGTCCCGCCGGATCCGCTTGACCTTGCCGGTGTCCGCCGCGGTCCACACCGCCAGCGCTTCGCCGTCCCGCACCGCCCAGACCGGCGTCGGCACCGCCCGCCCGTCCTTGCGGAACGTGGTGAGCAGCACGTACTTCTCCGCCGCCAGGCGGTCCAGGTCGGTCACGCCGCCCAGGATATGACCGCGACAGCTCCGCCGAGCCCGGTTAGCGTGATCGGCGTGACCGGGGAGCCCACGATCGGCGACGTGTTCGGCGAGATGATCCGCGACGCGTACGCCGTCGCCACCGGCGTCGGACCCCGGCCGCTGGCCGGCGGGCGGCTGCCCCGGCCGGTCATCGAGATCATCGAGCGGGACGACGGGCTGATCAACGGCGCGCCCGCCGGGCACTACCTGGATCCGCCGGAGGCGTGGCAGCCGCACGACCACCGGGCCGTCGACCGGGTACGCGGGCACGTGCTGGACGTCGGCATCGGCGGTGGCCGGATCGCGCTGCACCTCCAGCAGCGCGGGGTGCCGGTCACCGGCCTGGACACCTCGGCCGGTGCGCTACGGGTCTGTCGCGCCCGGGGCGTACGCGACCTGGTGCACGGCACCGTCGACCAGCACACCGCCGACGGCCGGCGGTACGACACCTTCCTGCTGCTCGGCAACAACCTCGGCCTGATCGAGGGGCGGGACCGGGCACCCGGCTTCCTGGCCGCCCTCGCCGCGCTGGCCCGGCCCGGCGCGCAGGTGATCGCGCACGGCACCGACCCGTACGGCACCACCGATCCGGTGCACGTCAGCTACCACGAGCGCAACCGGCGGTGGGGCCGGCTCGGCGGCCAGCTCCGGCTGCGGCTGCGCTACCGGCTGCTCGGCACCGAGTGGTTCGACTATCTGGTCTGCTCGGCCGACGAACTGGCCGGGCTGGTCCACGGCTCGCCGTGGCGACTGGTCGACGTGGACGACCAGGATCACCCCTTCTACCTGGCAACGCTGCAGCTGGCCTGAGCGCGGGCCCGGAGCCCGCGGGTGTTTCGGCGGGTCGACACGGCGGATCGGGAACTGGATGAGCGCCCGGTGGAGAGAAGAGGTGACAGACCCGCCGAGCGAAAGGCTCATCCATGATGCGAACAGGCCTGACATGGCCGCCAACCTGACGCCCGTGGCCTCCGACGGAGCGCTCGACGACGCTGCGATCCTGCGCGCCTCCGGGGAGAATCCCGAACTCTTCGCCGTCCTCTACGACCGCTATGCGGAACAGCTCTTCCAGTACGCCCAACGTCGGCTCGGGCCCGATGCGGCGCAGGACGTGGTGGCCGAGACGTTCCTGGCGGCCTTCCGCCATCGCGCCCGTTACGACAGCGGAAGGCCGCTGGCCCGGCCGTGGCTCTTCGGCATCCTGATCAAGGAGATCGCCCGGCACCGCCGGAAGGAGCGCGCCTATCTGAAGGCCGTGGCGAGTGCGCCGCGCGAGGTGGTGGACGGGCCGGCGGAACGGGTGGTCGACGAGGTCGTGGCCTGGGCGAGCCGAGCCGGCGTTGCCGCCGCCCTGCTGGCCCTGTCGGCCCGGGAACGCGAGCTGTTGCTGCTCATCGCGTGGAGCGAGCTGAGCTACGAGGAGGCCGCCGAGGTGCTCGGCCTGCCGATCGGCACGGTCCGGTCGCGGCTGAGCCGCGCCCGGCAGAAGGTACGCCGGCAACTGGCCGAGGGCACCGGCACGAACGTTCGGAACGAGAGGTAGCCAACGGTGGACGAGATGACGATGATCAAGGATCTTGGCGAGGCCCTCGCTCCTGAACCGCACTCACCCAGCGGTCTGCGGCACCGCGTGCTGTCGTCGACCCGGTCAGGAACGGCCACGGTGGGACGGCGGCGCTGGCTGGGGCGGCGGGGCCTGGTGCCCGTGGCGGCTTTCGCGGCCGTCGTGCTCGCGGCCACGCTGGTGGCCTACGGCCGGGGCGGGCCGGTCGAGCCCGTCGATGCCTCCGCCGACGCGCCCCGCCTGCTCCTCGCCGCGGCGGAGACCGCGCTGGACGGCCCCGACCTGACCCCCCGACCCGACCAGTTCGTGTACGTCGAATCGGTCAGCTCGATGGTGGTGACCGAGTACACCGGCGGTCTGCGGGACAGGCTCCGGCTGACCGGGCGGCATCAGGAGTCTCATGAGCGGCAGGTGTGGTTGTCGGCGGACGGCACGCGTGACGGGCTGGTCCAGCTCCGACCCCGGGGCTCGGACGGAGCGTGGGAGGACCTGCCCGTGTCTGCGCCTGAGATGGCGCCGGCCGCTCCCGTCGGCCTGCCGACAGATGCGGCCGGCATGCGCGAGTACCTGTACCGCAACTCGCGCGGCGCGAACCCGCCCGACCAGCAGGCGTTCATCACCCTCGGTGACCTGATCAAGGAGTCCTACGTGCCACCGCGGGTTCTGGCGGCGGCGTTCCAGGCCGCCGCCGGAATTCCCGGTGTGGAGGTCGTACCGCACGTGGTCGATGCCGCCGGGCGGCCCGGCGTCGCGGTGGCCCGGGAGGACGACGGCCTCCGGGAAGAGCTGATCTTCGACGCGCGGACCTACCGGTTCCTGGGTGCGCGATCCATCGTGGTGGGCCGATTCGAGAACCAGCCCAGGGGGACCGTCCGGTACGCCAGCGCGGTGCTGCGGCTCTCGGTCGTGGACCGGATCGGCCAGCATCCGTAGCCGCGGAAGCCGGTCCAGCGACGGCGGCGGGCGCCGCTGCGTAGGTGGCTGCAGAGCAAAGGGCGGGTGGCCGGACCAGCGGCGGGCGCGCGGCGCGCGTCGGTGCCGCCGGCGGCGCCGCGG